>JBCBDH010000320.1:0-7270 GCA_038529855.1 Bacteroidota bacterium
CCTCCTGTATGGTTGAGCTGGCTGTCTCCTGTTTTACCCAATTTTACGGCATTTCGGGCATACTCTATGGTTGAATTTTTAAAATATCGCAACTTCAGCCCTTTCAATCCTTCCTTTACTTTGTGGAATGCAAGTTTCTTCAATGACTGTATCTTCCTTACTGATGAAATCCTGCCTCAAATGGCCAAACCCACCAATTTTATCCGACTTTGGGGGGTAGACGTCGTCCAAATCTATGGCTGTGATTTTAAAAATATCAATCCAAGTGCTTCTAAACTAAGCGATCTGGGTCGCGGCATTTATGCTCAGGATGCTAGCTTTATCAGTTCAGGCTGTATCAATAGCTGCCCACTGGATGACTGCTGCTCCCCTGATGAGGGAAAATTCATCAACCTTTCAGAAGGAATTCAAGTAGAGCAAAATATGGAGGTCAAAGGTTATAAAGTTGATAAATGCATTTTTGAAAATTGCAGAACAGGTATAGCCAATTACGGAGCAGATCAAGCCAATATCGTCAGAAATGTATTTGATTTTGGTTATACAGTCGATACTGATGTGAGTCTTTGTTATGGGGTTTTTAATAATGGCGGAACCCACTTCAAAATCGAGGAAAATACTTTTAAAAAATCACCCCAAGCTACAAGTGCTAAAACCATTGGGACCACAATGGTCTACACTGGAGAGGACAACAACCAAATCTATAAAAATACCTTCGAAGAGCTATTTTATGCCAATATCGCTATTGGGGATAACGCAGCGACAACGGCCAATTGCGATGGTACTTTTAATGGTTTAACTTACTATTGCAATCAACAAAGCAATACCACAGAAACCGATATACTGGTTTATTTGGGTAAGGGCATAAGACATTACCAAGGCGATCTGATCTTTTCGACACAAGAATTTCGATCCGCTGGCAATACCTTTACCAACTCTGGGGTTCACCCAGCCAGCGATATATCCAATTCCGCTCAGAATAATATCATTTACATCTATGATCAAGACCTGAATGAGGAGCCCCTATTCTTTACCCCGCTAAAAGTACAGCCCGATAATCCAGTCAATGTGCTAGACCACACCTGTCCTTCTCATTTTCGATCTAAAGACCCCGCTGATTTTACACAAGACTTTAATCGCCATCAATCTGATCTAGCCCCCATTGAGCAGTCCTGGGAACAACAATTAGATGATGGCGACACGGACGCATTGATCGCAAGTATTGATCAAGCACCAGTGAATGATCGCGTTTTGAAAGATCAATTGGAAGGAATTTCTCCTTATCTATCGGGTATTGTGATCAATAAATTGGTCGATGAGCAAAAATTTACTGGCCAAGATTTGCTTGAAATCCTGGTCGCTAATCCCGATGGTCTTCGCCAAACCAATACTATTGAGAAAATCGAAAATGACCAAATCCTCCCAGAGCGCATGATCGACGAGCTAAAAGCCAGCGCAGAAGTGCTGACTAGCAGAACTTCCCTGGAAGCCCAAATCGTTCATCATCGAACGGAAAAGGATGTGGCAGCTAGAGCCCTGATGGATCATTTACTGCTATTGGAAGACGATCAAGTCACCGCGACAACCAATGATGAGATATTGGGCTATATGGAAAGTTTTAGCTCTTTGAGAAATGCGTATGGAAAGGTCGATTTTCTTTTTGGAATCAACAGAGACAATGATGCCCTTCAATTAATTGGCGAAATACCCAATACTTTTGCGCTATGCACTAAAGAGTTGGACGAGTATCAAAAGATTCGTGATTTATACACCACCATGCATCTTGTCAAGCAACAGGGCCGAACGCCTTTTGATCTGAACAGCACGGAGTATGATCTCTTGGATGACCTTGCTGAGCATGGTCCTGGCTTAGCTAAGGTGAAAGCGCGTAGTATCCTCCGCTATTTCTATGGCCAAGAATATATAGATACCCTTAATATTCCAGCTTCAAGCAGAGGGGAAGCCATAACAACCGCAAGTATTGGTAGCGAAGAGAAAGCTACACCCGATCAGGTGAAAATTGCCATTCAGCCCAATCCCGCATCTTCTTATTTGCGGATAAGCTATGAGGCTCCATCTATCTATGGCAATAGCGCCCGAATTGAAATCTACAATTCCTCGGGCCAGTTGATGACTAAACAAGTGATTGATCAACAAGAGCTTGAGATTAATCTCAATATAAGCGATTGGCCTGATGGAGGATACTTTGCTATCTATATCCCGCAATCTGGGATCAGAAGAGTGATACCATTGGTTGTGGTGAAATAAATAGCGTCATTGGGTATAGTTATACCCTCAAGAAAACGGTAGATAAACTATGGTAGGTACAGGAAGACTCCTGCCTCAATCAGCCTGGATCATTATTGATCAAGGAGGGTAGAGCGCTGGGAGGATTCCTGTCTTTTTATGATCCAAAGGAAAAAAACAGCTTGTCTAATTTGCTCCACTTTGCCCAAAAAAGGGCCAAAAATGTCCTTTCCTCCTGATTTTTTATTAATTTTTGAGCTGAAAAAGCAAAATTTACCCAGCTTCCCAACCCATCTGCTTAGGCTGATGGCCTAAAAGCCCAACACACAATCAAATGGAAGTCAATCGATTGTAAAGGTTTTTACAGGGATTTGCTGTTGGTCAAACAAAGTAAACATCCCAATTACTAGAATTAAAAATATACTATGATCAGGCATGGAAAACTGCTCCATTCTTTCTTTTTCCTGATTATTTTCCTGACCCTTTGTGCATTTAGTGGTCTGACCCCACAAAAGGAAGAAAATGGATATGCTACTGAAGACGCTACTTTACCAGTTCGCGCTGCCTTAAACAACTGTGGAATCAACTTTAATGTACCTGATAACAGTTGTACAGCCTCTAATAATTATAATTTTTTCGTTCCAACCGCCAGTGGCAGTCAGTTGGGCGTAGATGTGGTGCTGGAAGAGGTTCACCTTATCTTAGAACATCCCTGGAATGCTGATGCGGATATCTTTTTAGTCGCTCCCAGTGGTATTGAAGTGGAGCTGAGCACGGACAATGGAGGGGGCTCAGATAATTACGGAGATCCCACTGACCCAAGCTGTAGTGCTTACACTACTTTCTCCATGAAGGCTTGTGAGTCCATCACGACAGGGGAGGCGCCATTTATTGGCAGCTATCTACCAGAAGGCGATCTCAATGGATTTAATAATGGCAGTAGTCCAATTGGTAACTGGACCTTGCGGATATGTGATGATGCACCTGATGATGTAGGGGTGCTACATTTTATCGAATTGATATTTTCTGATAATAGCTGCTCCCCGCCCATCAATGTTGAAGTGGATCGAGTGGGGGCAACCTCAATTGATCTTCGATGGATTTCTCCTAATGCCACTTGCTCAAGTACCGTAATTGAATATGGCCCTCCTGGGTTTGTTCCTGGCGATGGCCCTGTAGGCAATGAAGGAACGGCCATATCCATTCCCTGTGGCCTTCCTCAACCTTATGTGCTGAATGGTTTAGAGGAGTTAACGGATTATGATGTCTATATTCGCGAGTTTTGTTCTGCTGGTGCCTTTTCGGCCAATTCCTGTCTGGTCCAATTGAGTACGAATTGTTCTACAGGGACTTCAAGCTTGGAAGCCAACTTTGACGGCTTTGAGCTGTGTGCGGCCAGCTGTGCAGCCATGTGCCCAATTAGCGGTCCTTGGCTCAATAGCGAGGGAGATGATATGGATTGGTTGGTTGATGAGGGAGGGACGACCTCTTCTCGAACTGGACCTGAAGACGACATCACTGGTGGAGGGCATTATTTGTATATGGAAGCCTCTGGCTCTGGCTGTCAAAGCGGGGCGCAGGCCATTTTACAATCCCATTGTTTACAAATAGAAGCGGCCAATGGGCTTTGTCATCTGTCTTTCTATTACCACCTTTACGGCGTTAACACGGGATCGCTGTCTTTGGAAATACGGACGGAAAGTCAATCCAATTGGCAAAGTTTATTCAGTATTAGCGGCGACCAAGATAATGAGTGGTATCGCCAATTTATTGATTTATCCGCCTATGATGGTCAGGTCGCTCAGCTTCGTTTTGTGGGGGCTAGAGGTAATGGTTTTCGCTCTGATATGGCCATTGACCAAATAGAGTTTTACGGGACGACAGATATTGGAGCGCGTTTGTTCACCTATTATGCTGATACAGATGGTGATCAATACGGTGATCCAGCTTCGACAATTGGAGCCTGTTGGATGCAAGCGCCACTGGGCTTTGTTGATAATGATGAAGATTGTGATGATGCTAATGGAAATGTTTTTCCTGGTGCAGAGGAGCTTCTTTGCAATGGGATAGATGATAATTGCAATGGAGATGGTGATGATGCACTCATTCCACTTCCGCTGATTAGCGATGTAGGTCTTTGTTCAGGGGATGCTTTATTGCTTGAAGCTAATAGCCAAGCCTTTGGTACTTTTTATTGGCGATTGGGGCAGAGTGATGGCCCACTATTGGGCGTAGGCGATAGTCTTTTACTGAGTGATATAAGTTCTTCCCAGGTCATCTATTTAACGGATTCGCTGGATGGTGGTTGCCAGAGCGATCCACTACCAATTAATATTGACATTTGGGCATTGCCCGATTTGGAACTTGGAATGGCATTAGCCGTTTGCGAATCAGCACCCTATCGCCTAGCTGATTTGAGCTGGACGGATTTGAATCAAACCAATGCCAGTCTGACTTTCCACAGTTCAAGTCCAGCCACTGCTGGAAATCTTATCAGCGATAGTCTGATTTATCCCACCCAAGGACAAGTGTATTATGCCCTGGCTACTTCTGCCCAGGGATGTACCAATGAGGCTAGTTTTAGTATCCCCCTCATCTCTGCCCCCAGCGCCCAAATCAGCCCATCTGGGCCCCTTGAAATTTGTAGTAATGGAACAACGGTTTTGGAAGCCCTGGAATCTGTCAGTGGACTTCCTCCATTTCAATACACTTGGAGTAATGGCGATGTGGGAAGACAAACGACTGTCAGCGCAGGCCAAGCAGGAGCTACTGAATTATTTAGCCTCACCGTTACTGATGCTCAGGGTTGTAGCGACAACCAATCGCTGAGCCTGAGTACGATTAGCAGCATCAATTCCGTTGCCATCGATTCTTTGGTCAATATCAGTACCTGTGATGGCAATGATGGCCGCATTCGATTACGCCCGCTCAATGGTATTGGCCCCTTTCGCTACGAATGGGAAGGCCCCACGACTGGTTCAATCAATAATATCCCTGGTCCTTATACACTAGAAGGATTAGAACAAGGAACTTATCGCGTGACCATCTCTGATAACACCGCGCAAGCTTGTCAAATGGTTGTTCCGCTATTGGCTCTAAGTGGCCCTTCTGTAGTCATTGATCCCTTTATCCTAACAGGGGCTACTTCCTGTGCAGGGGCGAGCGATGGTTTTATCGACATCACTGTGGATGGCAACCAGCCTACTTATACATGGAGCAATGGTGATACGACTGAAGATTTAATGGATGCACCTGCTGGACTCTATTCTGTAACGGTGTCTGATAATAATTGTGATAATGTTTTGGAGAATCTGCTTATTGAAGAACCACAGGCTCTCCAAGCAAATGTATTTGCGATAGAAAGTACGAGCTGCCCAGGAAGTATGGATGGCCGTATTGATATTTCAGTGAGTGGGGGCAGTCCTCCCTACACTTTTCTTTGGTCTAATGGGCAGGAAAATGAGGATGTCATGGATTTACAAGCTGCTACCTACAGCGTCTTGGTAACAGATGCCAATCTTTGCACTTACGATTTTACAGATATAGTAGTTGAGGCTCCTGAAGCTTTGGGGATCGAATTAGCGGATAGTCGAGCGCCTTCTTGTATCGGGGCAGCGGATGGGCAGTTGGATATTCTCATCAGTGGAGGTACTCCGCCTTATACTTATTATTGGAGCGATAGCAGTAGCGCAGCGGATGCGATTGGGCTACTGGCTGGCGATTATACAGTCACCATCACTGATGCCAATGGCTGTACAGAAGCATCCTCCCATTTTAGTATATCTAATCCACCCGCTTTGCAATTGTCATTAGTGGAATTGCTGCAGGCGAGTTGTGATGGTCTGAGTGATGGGACGATTAGGGTGCAGGCTAGTGGAGGAGATGGACAATACCAATATGCCTGGAGTACAGGCGCTAATACGGCCGAATTGAGCAATCTGCCCATTGGTATTTATCATTTGACCTTGACAGATGGCCAGGGCTGTCAGTTGATTTCATCTGATTATCAAGTGACTGCACCAGAGGTCTTAAGTTTAGATCGGGTGTTTATTCAACAAGCCGCTTGTTTTGGTGTAAGCGATGGTTTTATTGATGTGGAGGTCAGTGGCGGTACAACACCTTATCAGTATAATTGGAACACCAAAGCGGAAACGGAAGATATCTTTAACCTGGCTGAGGGGATGTACGATTTTACAGTAACAGATGCCAATGGTTGTCAACTGTCTTCTGCTCCTATAGAAATCACTTATTTAGAGGCTTTAGCGGTGCAAACGGATGCCGTATTAGATGTCAGGTGTGCGGACGGTGCCGATGGTGCAATTTTCATCAGCCCACCCAATGGCAGTCCACCTTATCAGTATGAATGGAGCAATGGAGCGACGACGGAAGATGTGTTTAACTTGCCAAGGGGGCAATATTCTGGGACTATTGTAGATGGCACAGGCTGTATTTTATTTACAGATACGTTTACGATCAGCGAACCAGCTCCCTTGGCGATTGATATTCTATCAGTAGAACCAGCGAGTTGTTCTAATGCGGCAGATGGGAGTATCGACGTGCAGGTTTCGGGTGGAGTGCCTCCTTATCAGTATAGTTGGACCAATGGTTGGACAGAAGAGGATTTATCTAATGCGGATGCGGGCTTATATCAACTGACCGTATTAGATGGTCGAGCCTGTGCGATCAGCAGCACTATCATTTTTGTAGATCAAGGGTCTGATTTAGAGGTGGAGGCACTGACTTCGGGTAATATTGGCTGTAATGGTGGTGACCAGGGAAGGATAGAGTTAATGATTGAAGGAGGAACGATGCCTTTTGAGATTGAGTGGAGCACAGGCGACACGGGGATGGTAATAGATAAACTGGCCGCAGGTACTTATGCAGTAACGGTATCTGATGCCAATGGATGTGAATTTCAACAGGCGGGTATTAGCATTGAGCAAACTTTGGATTCCATTGCTGTACCTATAATGCAGTATTTTGATGTCTCCTGTCCTGGTGCCAATGACGGCAGCATAGATCCAGG
>JBCBDH010000321.1:0-7269 GCA_038529855.1 Bacteroidota bacterium
GTCAGCTTTTATGATGATCGCAGAGGAATGGTGGTTGGTGGAGCGGCTTTTCAGAATGGGACCATAGCTCGGGTCGGAGAATTTCAGGTACTTTTAGGGATAGATAGTTTTGAAAATGAATTGGCAACGGTAACTTATTCTGATTCCAATACCGTACATGCTATGGGCTATGGGCTCATTTTGCGATCTACCAATGGCGGTGGAGACTGGCTCCCAAGCTCGCTGACTGGTGATTTTTTTCTGGATGTACAGTTTGTCAATACACTGACGGGCTATGCGATTGGCTTGGCTGGTACGATTATCAAGACTGATGATGGAGGGGAACGGTGGAGAAAGCTTCGAGACGGCGACGATTGGGGGCAGCAGCGCTATTCTTTTCGCAGTCTCTACTTTGTAGATGGGCAAAGAGGTTATATCGTAGGAGATGATGGCTTGATGTTGCGCACCTTGAATGGGGGAGATAATTGGCAGCGGATCGATTTGCCAACAAAACTTGATTTATCAGGTGTTTTTGCTATTGGAGGTTTGGTCTATGCCGTGGGGGAAGGAGGGATTATTCTCCGCCTGACTGATTCTTAGGTTTTTTCTTCTTCGTTGTTGGTAGATCAACATCTTTGAAAGGGACGATCCAGTCTGAGGATTCCAAAAAGGACCACTCTATTTGGGTTAAATCTACATTGGGGTCAATAAAGTTTTGGTAGGGGCGTCCATTGAGCTTGACTTTCATGTAGGCGTATATAGCTATACTATCCCGTCCCTCTTGTTGATATTTATCTTTTAAATGATGGGCAAATTGAAGGATCATATCTGGATGGGTACACATTTTATGTTTCTGTCTTTTGCTCAGCATTTTTTTTCCATTTTCGCGGGCGATCAATTCTCCTGTCCTTAAATCAACCACCCTAAAGTGGCCATAGCCGCGTTTACTTCTCAGCATCATTCGCCAGGAATAACGGTGCCCTTCCTCGGTCCAAGCGACTTTACTGTCAAAGTAGTGATGTCGTAGCGGTAGGGTCAGATTGATAAAACAAAAAATAGCAATTAACGAGAAAATCCATTGTTTTTGCCGATTGTTGGGTGGGGTGTAGATAGGGGGAGCCATAGATAAATGACTGTTCTGAATGGCCAGTTCTATCTTTTTATCCCACCAAAGAGGAAGCTGCTCCAGTTTTTTAATCCTTTGACTAAACCAGGCAAAAACCCGTCGTGGAAAGTCGGGGGCGAAAAAAAGGAGGGTCATAAAGGTGGACAAAAAAGGAAAAATACCAATCAGAAATAGGATGAGATTGGTACAATGGAAAAACAGCACAAAGGCTAAGGCCCAGATTCTGGTTCGGCGATTGAGCAAAAAGGCGACGACCGTCAGATCAAGTAACAAACCACCATAGCTCATAAAATAAGCAACCCACTCCTGCGCCCAAAGATCGCCCAATATGGGCATATCTGATTTCTGTTTCAACCAGAGTTTCAACGGCATTCCATTGAGCCAATCCATATTGATTTTGGCAATTCCCCCATAAAAGTAGACGACACCCATGCAGAAGCGCAGTAAAAATAGCGGCCAAAAGGGAATCTGCTCCCTTCGAATGCTGGGCTTTCGCAGAACATCCAAGGACCAAGCTCGATTAGCAGGTAGGGTGGCCATGATAAAGCACAATACACTAAACAAATAAGCGTGATTGAGGTAATAGGATTTTTCCATCAGGAAAATATAGGTATAACCAAAAGCAAACAGCAAACAACTAATGTGATAATACCAACCTAGGATGATGCTAACTGTCAGCAAAAGCATACCGATAAAAAAGAGGGACATCAGCGGCTCTGGGAAAGGCGTTACCCATTCAAATCCATAATAAGTAAACTGAAACTTATCTGGATCAAAGCTGCCCATGTAGAAATGCTTATACATCCAAACGCCCATCACGTCGGCAAAGGCCAAGATGCCAAAGACAAATCGAAAAAAAGCTACAGAGGCAATATCAATGGGTCTAAATAGACGCTTCATATACTAAATTCAGCTGAGCAACTGCAATATAGTAAGCACACCTATAAGCTCGAAATACACGGTGTTAAAATCACTTTTTTTCTGTTGATTGGAGCAGTAAAGCCGGACTGGCCATATACCATTGTTGACGATCCTTATTAAAGCCAAAAGTGGCATGAGGCAATTGGCGGTTCAACAATTGTTGGAGATCAAGCAAATCGCGCTCTGGTACAGCCAAACAAATATGATCCCCATCAATGAGTTTGAAGTAGAGCATCGCATTTTGACTGAAAGATATGCCGAAAGGTTTTCTTTGGGTTAAGATGCTGTAGACCCAAACAATATCCTCTGGCTTTTCCCGAAGCATATAGATCAACTGGCTTTTCTCAATAGGCCAAGATAAGAGTAGCCGATAAATTGCTCGAAGGCTAAAGCCCCAAACAAGGAGGGAAAATCCCAATAGCCAAGTATTGAAATCAAAATAGTGATAAATGGGATAGGTACTGCCTAGAAATGCTAAAGTAAGTAGCATTAGACGAATAATCTGCTCTTTTCGGATAGCTTTTTCAAGAATAGAATACGTTTTATTGGCCATTTTAAAACAAAAAATGTTTAAAAATTTAAGATTATGTTATCATAAAGTTGATTATAAAATAATTTGTTCTTATTTTGCGACTAATTCAAGCAATAAGAAGCTAAGAACGAGATGTAGGAAAAATTATTTGTTTTAAAAGTGAAGATGCAATCACTTATGTAAACCAAAAATTTACATCATGGACTTACAAGTTTTAGTTAGCAAAAAAGGAACACAGGTCGTTACTGCTACCAATCTGCATAAAGCCTTGAAACTTCCAGCTCACAGATACAACAGCAACATTGAAAAGTGGTTGTCAGACGTATATGCTTTTCGCGACGATATTCGCAAGCCTTCTGAGTTTAAGGATTATGCCCTTCGGCAACTCCAATTTGCCAAGCAAAGGGACTATTACCTCTCTATCGAACTGGCTAAGTTGATTACGCTGAATTCAGATAGCGAAGTCAAGCTTAAATATGCCAAACATTTAATGTCACTGGAAGCTAAAGAAGATAGTCCAGAGACCCTATCCAAGGACCAGGTTATTGCCGTTCTCGAATTGACTAAGGTTATGGGATTGATCTCTTGCCAAAAATCTGTTGAGAAAGAACATCAGCGCTTTTTCGAAGATGCAAAAGGGTCGGTTTATCAATGGTGGCAGTATCGCGCCAAGCTGCTGGGATATTCTGTAGACGAACTCAAATCTAAAATGTTAGAAATTGGCCGCAATTACAAAGGAAAAAATATTGTTCAAATGCTCTTTCAGCTTGATAAGTACGAGATCATTCGCATGGCCGTTATCGATTTGTTTATCGCTTTGGGAAGAAGTAGGAATTATGCTACAACACTTGGAGATTTAGCTAAAGTTTTCGCCAGCGAGATGAAGATAGAAATCTGGGACGATCGCAATGCTTCTATTGATTTAATGTGCAACAATATCAAACCCGAACTGGTACAAGAGGTAAAGACTTTGCGTCGCGATGGCTTTTTAGCCCGATTATAGGCAAACCAGCCAATGAAAAGTCAATAGAGATCGTTATTTTTGTGTCTTAACGACTCTATGAAACCATTAACTTTGCTGGTCCATTTATCTTTGTACCTTGATTATTGAAGGGAAAGTGGCCGATCAGAAGGTAAAGATAAGGTCATTGAGCAAATGCGAAAAACAAATTAGACTATGTCGAATGTAAGTTACACGGAAGATAATATCCGCTCGCTCGATTGGAAAGAACACATTAGAATGCGCCCAGGGATGTACATTGGTAAACTGGGCGATGGCTCCGCTCCCGATGATGGCATCTATATTCTAGTAAAGGAAGTAATTGACAACTCCATAGACGAATACGTCATGGGGCATGGTAAGGTCATTGACATTCAAGTTGGTGAAGGGGAAGTGAGTATTCGGGACTATGGTCGCGGTATTCCGCTGGGTAAGGTAGTAGATTGTGTCTCTAAGATCAATACAGGTGGGAAATATGATTCCAAAGCCTTTAAGAAATCCGTTGGCCTAAATGGTGTAGGTACCAAAGCAGTCAATGCCCTGTCGGATTATTTCAAAGTACAAGCCATTCGCGATGGCAAAACTAAAATTGCTGAGTTTGAGCAAGGGGAACTAACCAAGGACCATCGGGTAAAGAAGATAGCTGGGGATAATGGTACATTGGTCGTTTTTAGACCCGACCAAACTATTTTCAAAAGTTATAAATTCCGGATGGATTATCTGGAATCTCAGCTTTGGAACTATGCCTACCTGAATGCAGGGCTAAAGATCATGCTGAATGGTAAAGCCCTAGTCTCTCGTAACGGTCTCCTCGATCTATTGACCAGAAAGACCAATGTAGAGCAATTGCGCTATCCCATTATTCACCTCAAAGGCGATGATATCGAAATCGCTATGTCCCATGGGCAGCAGTATGGAGAGCAATACTATTCCTTCGTCAATGGTCAAAATACCACCCAGGGAGGAACTCACCTCAATGCTTTCAGAGAAACTATAGTTGGCGTGGTTCGTAATTTTTTCAATAAAAATTATGATCCCAAAGATATACGAGCCTCTATCGTTGCAGCCGTCAGCGTTCGGGTAGAGGAACCCGTTTTTGAGTCGCAGACCAAAACCAAACTTGGTTCGCAGAGTGTAGGACCTGATGGGCCTACTGTTCGCTCTTTTGTTGGAGATTTTCTCTCAAGAAAGCTGGATAATTTTTTACATAAGAATCCAGATACTGCCAAGGAATTGCAGAAGCGCATCATGCAGTCTGAAAGAGAGCGGAAAGAAATTGCAGGTATTAAGAAATTGGCCAATCAACGCGCTAAAAAAGCCAACCTTCACAATAAAAAACTTAGAGATTGTCGATTGCATTACAGCGATAAAAGCCGGAATTCGACAGAGGAGGGGCGCAATGCAACTACCATCTTCATTACAGAGGGAGATTCTGCAAGTGGTTCGATCACCAAGGCTAGAGATGTACAAACACAAGCCGTTTTTAGTCTTAGAGGAAAACCGCTCAATTGTTTTGGCCTGACCAAAAAGATCGTCTATCAAAATGAAGAGTTTAATCTGCTTCAGCATGCGCTCAATATCGAAGACGGATTAGATGACTTGCGTTATAATAAGGTTGTCATCGCCACAGACGCCGATGTCGATGGGATGCATATTCGACTACTGCTCTTGACTTTTTTCCTACAGTTCTTTCCCGAATTGGTCCGCCAAGGGCATTTATTTATACTCGATACGCCACTGTTTAGGGTGCGTGATAAGAAGACGACTTATTACTGCTATAGTGAACAAGAAAAACAAGCGGCCATTAATAAGCTCAGAGGGAAGCCTGAAATTACTCGGTTTAAGGGCTTGGGAGAGATTTCTCCAGGAGAATTCAGTGATTTTATTGGAGAGAACATCCGCCTAGACCCAGTTATTCTCAATGAAGAAACGAATATTGAGCAAGTCCTACAATATTATATGGGAAAAAATACCCCTGCTCGTCAAGGCTTTATCATTGATAATCTGCGCGTAGAGAAGGATGAATTGGAAAAAGAAGGGGAAGAAACAGAAGCTGTAGAAAATAAGCCAGAGTTGGTTAGTTAATTTCTCTAATTTCAGGCGAGATCTGGACCAAAAAATATATCTCGCTACTCAAAAGCATCAGATGTTTGGTTAGTAGATAACTGCCAAAAAGCATCTGATGCTTTTTGCTATTAGGTCTGCCTTTTTGGCGCAATTTGTAATGGGAAACTAAGAAAAGTAGACGGATTAGCGCATTTTCTCTCGTGGCATAGAACTTGACCAAATGGTATATACCTCAATCCATATATTTGTACTGTCATCTTGACAAGCGTACAAAAGCCCTTTGGCTACCATTGATTGAAGCAACTAAATGGCTGAACGGAACTAACCCAATGGGTGATTTCTCAGCCTTAACCAATAAGGAAGGATAAGAAGCAATATGAGTTTGTTCGAAGATTTTTTTTTGCCGCCAGGATTTGAAGAAGAAGCGGAATTCATGCCCCTGTTCTCTGTTGATGAAGATAATGAGAACAGAAAGCAGGATAATATTCCCAATGCTTTGCCCATCTTGGCGCTTAAGAATACCGTTCTTTTTCCTGGGATCGTCATCCCTATCACAGTGGGACGGGATAAATCCATCAAAGCCATCAATAAGGCTTATGAAGAAGGACGCATCATTGCCGTCCTCTCCCAACGAGACAGTTCAGTAGAAGACCCACATACAAGTGATCTTTACCAAGTAGGCACTATAGCCAGGATATTAAAGCTGCTCAAGATGCCCGATGGTACCGCTACGGCCATCTTACAGGGAAAACATCGCTTCGAACTTCAGCAAATCAATCAATTTGACCCTTACCTGTTTGGTGAGATTCAGCTATTGGATGAGCAGAAGCCAGAAGAAAAATTAGCCTTTGAAGCCTTGATCTCCACGATCAAAGATATGGCTAAGCAGATCATTCAGCTTTCCCCGAATATTCCCTCTGAGGCGATAGTCATGCTCAAGAATATCAACCAGGATTTCTTTCTACTCAATTTCATCGCTTCGAATTTGGGTATCAAGGTAGAAGCCAAACAACTCATCCTGGAAATTGATAGTATAAAGGAACGCGCTGAAACTATTCTTGAATACATGGATGGCGAATTGCGTTTACTAGAGTTGAAAGATCAAATTGAGACCAAAGTACGAGGGGATATTGAAAAGCAACAACGAGATTATTACCTGAGCCAGCAACTCAAGACGATACAAGAGGAATTGGGACAAAATCCGCAAGAGGAAGAACTTCGGAAGTTACAGGAAAGGGCGCAAAAGAAAAAGTGGTCTAAGGAAGTAGAGAAATCCTTTCTGAAAGACCTCAGTAAGGTGCGTAGAATGAATCCACAGGTAGCTGAGTTTTCTGTAATGATGAACTATCTTGAATTAATGCTCGATCTGCCTTGGGGAGAATTTACCAAAGACAATTTCAACCTCAAAAAGGTCAAGCAAGTCCTGGATAAAGATCACTATGGCTTGGAAAAGGTGAAAAATAGGATTTTGGAACATCTTGCTGTCCTTAAATTAAAGGGAGATATGAAGGCGCCAATCCTTTGTTTGGTAGGCCCTCCAGGTGTAGGTAAAACCTCCTTGGGGAAATCCATTGCCAGCGCTTTGAAAAGAAAATTCATCATGCAAGCCCCCCAAAGACATGCGAATAAATTTTCTTTTCAAAG
>JBCBDH010000322.1:0-7250 GCA_038529855.1 Bacteroidota bacterium
TCATTATGGGTTTATCAATTTGAAAGGATACGTAAGCATACCCCCTCAATATGAATGGACCTCCGACAGCTATAATGGCATCAGCATTCGCGTCAAAAAAAACAACCACTACTACTTCATCAACGAAAACAATGAATGTATCCGTGATTGTCCAGATTAAACAGCGCATAAAACTACAAATAGATCAGTCTTGTCCATCCAGATATGAATTAGTTAATAGATTTTCACTTAACTTAGCGCACACGGTTACCAAACACCAAAAATACTACACATTCCCATGACCAAATGCGTTCAAAAAGTATTGAATCTTAAAATTGAAGTATGAAAGGACTAAAACAAGCAATTGCTAGCTTATTACTCCTCTTCCTGTTCTCCACAGGTTTTATTCCAAGTATGGAGCATGCCGCTACTTCTGATGGCATATGCATCATTGATCTTGGTGAAGATGTAAATATTACCCTTGGCGATTCTCTCCAGTTGAGTACCCAAAGTTCTTGCCCCCTTGATGATATCGTAAGTATCAATTGGATGCCTGCGACTGACCTTTCCTGCTTGGACTGTTTGGACCCCATTGTGAAGCCACTCAATGACCAATGTTACCAGGTGACCATTGAATTTCAGGATGGGACGGTCGCCTCTGATGAGATTTGTATTTTCGTGGCAGCTTGTGATCCAGGCAGTCCAATTACACAAGTCAATAGCATTAGTACCCTGGAAATCAGCGATATGGCAGTCCTCAATTTGAGCATTGCTCGCACTCAGTACGTCTCTGTAGACATCATTGAGGACGATGAAGTGACTTATGCCATTTGGGAGGGCTGGCTCAAACCTGGCGATCAGGCGGTTGACCTCAACTTTTCGGCAGTGCCAGCAGGGAACTACGAGCTAAAAGTGGACCTCTACCCCAATGACGAAACGCTTTCTATTACCAAGCTTTGAAAATGAAAACGACCATGTACTCCAATAATAATTTACTTTTTCTTTTCCTTCTACTTGGCTGGACTATGATGATCACCTTACCCGCCTGTGATCGCTCTGATGATGATAATATGGAAATGATAGAGCCCGATACTACCACCACGATGATGCCTGTGGATAGCTTTGAGGTGAGTTGTTGCGATATTCCTCCACTGGATGTTTGCCTGGGTGGTGCTTATTGCTTTGTTCCCAATGCCTTTACGCCCAATGGCGATGGCATCAATGATATTTTTGCCCCTTGGGTAGGGGAGGGTATTAAAGAGGTGGTGGATTTTACGGTCTTTCGCCCTGATGGCGGCGTCGCTTTCGAACGATTCAATATCCCTGCTGGCTATGACCTAACGGATATTGGATGGAGCGGCTTCTTACCCAATGGCAGCAATGCCAATCAGGTCTATGATTATCGCATCACTATTAAGAATATTCGCGACGAAGAGGAGACTTTTGAGGGGCAGGTTTGTAGTCGCGTAGATTTTCCACTGCCTTGTATCGAGAAAGAAAAACGCTGTGCCTATGGTGCACAGCATAATGGATTGGGGAGATTTGATATTAATCTGCCAACGCTTGAGGAATGCCAATAGATATGAGCTATTCGATAGCGTTGATAATTTTATCTGGATTTTGTTTGACACTATGTATGTAGAGAATCCTTACTTCAGTACCAGTAAATTCGTATATAATCTTGTAAACTCTGACAATAATAAATCTGAAGTTCTCTTTACGGTGAGCTAGAAGTGGTTCAGGTGGATATCTTTCAGGGTTGGTTCTTAGCCCCTCAATTGCGCCTACGATTTCTTTGCTAACTTTTTGGGCAGTACGCTCAGAATAGTTCTTTTGAGGTAGTTATAAATTTGTCTGAACTTTTTTCCTGCTTTAGCTTCCCAGCAAATATCGTATTGATCTTTCATTACCAATTTTTCATCTCTCTCTTGAGATCTTCATGCGATATAAATAAACCAGATTCTACATCTTTTTTTGCTTTAAGAACATCCTGGTTTAGCTGTGCTCTGGTTATAGCAGAGCCATCAGTCTGATAACCTACAATCTGCGCACCTTGAATCTTTATTAGGTTCTTTAGGATTTCTAGATAGGCTTCCAAGATGGTATCATCTTCGATTTGATCTAGCATTTGATTAATGGATAGTCTTAAATCTTGTATAGTCATAAAAAATATTTATACTTGTCTGAATTAGTTCAGCTTGGGCGGTCCCGTTAGACTGACTCCTCACCAAAGTGCCAACAGCGGCGTGGTCAGTCCGACAATTGCGCGAGGGGGCAGTCTGATAATGAATCCTGACTCCAGTCCCAACTATTGCAGGAAAGCAACAACCAACCTATGTTACAAAGTATCAGCTTATCAATTTACAATTATTTACTAAAACATTCTGAATTAATTATAGAATTCAGGTCTAAAGCTGAAATTTAGGGCTATCGTCAGATTACCCTAGATTTCTCAAATCAATTTCTTCTCGACCAAAGCTACCGCAGCTTTCGCCAAATAATCCCCTGCCTCCTCCATCCCAACCTTCAGACTAGGCGCATGATCCATAATACTTCGAATACCCGTAATACCCAAAGCCTGTAAATCTGCATCTGTCAAGTCATTTTTTCCACATAAAAGAAAGAGGGGTTTTTGATGTTGTTGACAAAGCCTGGCGACGCCTTCAATGACTTTCCCCTCCAAAGATTGATGGTCAATTTTCCCCTCCCCGCTCATCACCCAATCTGCTACTTGGACTTGTTTTTCAAAATTAGTCAAGGCCATAATACTGTCGATGCCACTTTCGATCTGGGCGCCCAATAGCCCGACCAAGCCCGCGGCGATACCTCCCGCCGCTCCTCCTCCTTCAATAGCTTGTAAATCCATTCCTTTCCACACCCTCACTACCTGAGCAAACTGCCTAAGCCCCTGATCTAAGTATTCAATAGCTGCATCAGAAGCCCCCTTTTGTCGGGCATATACCCAGGCTGCTCCCTGCTTTCCATAGAGTGGATTTTTGACATCACAAAGCAGGGTGAACTGCACCGCTGATAAATCCATTAATCCAGCATCATCAATCTGGTGAATTTGGGCTAGGGAGGCTCCACAAGGGGGCAGTACTTGGCCAGATGCATCCAAAAAGCGATAGCCCAAGGCTTGAGCGATGCCCATACCAGCATCATTACTTGAACTACCTCCCAGAAAAAGATAAATTTGGCGAAATCCTTTTTGGATGGCATCTACTACCAATTGGCCAGTACCTAATGTCGTGGTTTGCAGTGGATTGTATTCCCTTTTCACAAGCCTTTGCAATCCTGAGCTGGTCGCCAATTCGATAAAAGCAGTCTTTGCGGCGTAGTAATAGCTGCTTTGAATGGGGCGACCTAGTGGATCGCTAGTTTTTAATGGGATGGCAGCTAATTGGAGCGGGGCTTGTAATATGGCCAATGAGCCTTCTCCACCATCTGCCAGCGGATGTATAAGTAGCTGGGCTTCTGGGAGGACCTGTTGAATGCCCCTGGCCATGGCCTGCCCTGCTTCCAAGGCACTAAGGGAGCCCTTGAATTTATCAGGTGCAATGAGAATTTGCATAGAGATGGGTTTAGGTCGTCATCATCAGATCAAGGGCACAGGAGGCAGTCCAGGAAAAATGATTGCCACCATAGCCCCTACTTAGTTGAGCGGCAAGGGCCTTTTGGGCTTCGAAGTACTCATAAAAACCGTGTTTATCAATGAGTGCTAACAAATCAGCGCGAACGATTTCGCTGGTTTCTTCAAAACCATATTGCTTCAAGCCCTTATAAATCATCCAGTTCATCTGTGGCCAGATCGGGCCGCGCCAATAGCGTTTGGAATCAAATAGCGGGCTATCAACATCAAAACTTGGACAGAGGTAAAAATTGCGCTCGTGGAGGGATTGGAGATAAGTATTTAAGGTATTTGCCTTTGCCTGATTGGGGATGCCAGCAAATAGGGGGACCAAGCCGCCAATCTCGATGTGTTGGATGGGCTGTTGGGCCCTTAGGTCGTAAGGGGTGTAAAACTGTAGGTCTTCATTCCAGCATTTGGCATTGAAGCTGCGTTTGGCCTGCTGCTGCCATTCTTTGACTTCTCCAGTATCCATACCCAAACGCTTCCCCATATGGATGAGACTGTCGTTGGACTTGATGAGTATGGCATTCATCATGCTATCCTGTACCAGAAAGGGACTTTCTTCAACGATTCCTGGTCCATCATACTGGTGTTTTTTACCTAGTTGGAGGAGGTAGACATAGCGATCGTATTGATCTGTTGTTGGTCGAACATCAGCGTCAGCCAGGCTGGTGTCTTTTCGAGTATATGCTGGTAAAGTATTGGGATCAATCTGGATGCGATCTAAAGAGACATCCCATAGTGGGGAATTATCGCGCCCTGATTCCCAGGGATGAAAAATAAAGCAGAGTCCTTCGCGAAAGGGGTCGCGGATGGAATAGAAAAAGCGGTGAGCGTGGACGATCTTTGGAAAGAGCTGTCGAGCGAAAGCGAGGAGTTGTTCGTTATCTGGAAATTTATCGAGTAGGTTTTCCAGCACAAAACCATGGACAGGAGGTTGGGTAATTCCAGATGTTTTGGGCTTTTGTGGGGCACCACTATTGACAGAACAGTCCCAAAAATCGTGATTGGGAAAATAGGTCGTTTCGTTTTCGCTGTGAAAAATAATATGTGGAATCATGCCATTGGCCCACTGTCCAGAAAACAAGGAGGCCAACTCCTGTAGGGCATCATCCAGTTTTTGATGGCTGTGTCCAATACTGATGAATCCTGAATCCCAATTCCACTGAAAGGGATACAGCGAACTTGTGGGAATGGTGTAAGCGCCTCGCCAGTTTTGGCGAAGAATAGCTTTGGCCCTTTGTTTTAGCGTGTCCAAGATAGGCTGGTATTTAAGGAGAGAATGAATGGAGCGGTCTCGACCTTACGAGATCGCCCAATTCAAATACTCATCAAGTATACAAAAGAACTCGCTGATTACTAAAAGTTGAACATCGTTTGCTGCAAAAAAATAAGGCGGTCTCTGAAGAGACCGCCCTAAGGCTTAGAGTACAATCAATTTTTCAATTGTATCTATACCCGAATGAAGGTCCAAAATCTTGATGAGATAAGTACCCGCATCCCATTGGCGTACTTCCCATTCTACGCTTTGTGTTTCCCGATTTTCTCTGATTTTTCGGCCGCTGATGTCAAATACCTGAACCTGATATTGACCTTCAGGCAATTGTAGCGTGACCGAAGTTTGACTAGGGTTGGGAAATAATTTAATCGATTGGATTTCCGTATGGGTAAACTCCTCTTTCTGAGTCGTGGGCTTATTGGGCTGCTGCCCTGTAGCAGGCTGCGAACGACCAATGATCACATCTGGATCAGGTTCTTCCTGATTGAGGCTACAGTCTGTAGGGGGAGCGGATAGGGGGAAGGAGCGATCAATGGGGATAGCACCTGAGCAGTTTCCAGAGCCATTTCCTCTTAGTCGAATGCGAGTGACATTGGGATTGCCATAGCCTTTCCAGTAATTGCCTCTGGCCAAGACATTGGAAGGAGCAGACTGTAAATAGCAGACGTCTATGTGATAGCCTGAGCTCACTTCAAAATGATTGGAGCGGATATTTCCACAAGTGGGATCGCCGCTATTGATACAGGCATCAATTTCCAATTGGATGTCATTTCCTCCAATACCTGCTTCTTGATTGTCAATCAATCGGGCACAATCCATTTTGACCCATCCACTGTTGTCGATCAATACCCCCACTCTGTTTTCCCTCAAGGTAGCCTGTGAGTGCAAGTGTACATTGACCGTACCATCCAATGGACAGTAGATACCACAATTATTGTGTTCAAAAGTACCTCCTTCAACAGTGAGTAGATTGACATTATAGGATAAGATAGCAGCTTCGAAAAGACCAGCACCAGGACCATCATAGCCACTCATATTGGTTTGACGGACATTAACTTCTTCGACATTTTCCAAGAACATCCCATAGGAACCTTGATCTCCTGCTTCAAAGGTGCAATCGACCAAATCAGCTCTTCTACAGTTGGCCATATCGACCCCATTGAAACAGTTGAAAAAATAGCTGTTAATACCAATTAGATTCACAGAGGAGCTTGAATTTTCCATCCCTACGCCACGGAAAAAACTGATCAAGTCTGTATCCTGTAATTGTACCCTTGAGCCACCATTGCTGTAAATACCAGTGGCATCGCCATTGCCTAGCAGTTCGACAGAATAGAGTTTAACGGTACCTCCTGCTTCACTTACCATCTTTGTATACTGACCGTATTCGACCCTACCATTTTCCAACCAAGCCAGCTTGCTACCAAAGTTTAATTCTGCATTATCATTGAGGCGAATAAAGCGGTGACTTTTACCGCGACCATAGAGATAAAAATCGTTTTCCAGGTAGAGTTCGTGCGTATTATCGAATTGGAAATAGCCATAGCCAGGGAAGTCGAATTTGTCTTGGATAGCGAGCTTACCTTGGATGTGGCAATTGGCACTGGGGTTGATAAGGTTGATCAAAGCATCTCCTTCGATTCTTAGATCAGCATCTTCTTCTACGACGAGTTGACCTCTAATACCCACAGATAATTCGCCTCCGTTTTCAATCACCAATCGACCGCCTTCTTTTACGATGACTTTACAATCTTGATTGATTTTTAGTTGGCCCCCCGTCTTAATGATGAGTTGTGTTTCTGCTTCTACAATCAATTCCCCTGTATTTTCTACATTCCCATCACCAACGACCATACGGCCGCCATCATGTACCCTGACTTCAACAGCGCTACATCTAGGATTGAGGCTTACGGTGAAGTTGGATTCAACCGTATTTTGAGGATGGAAATTGACGTCTGTAAAATCAATGCGATCTCCTTTATTGATGAATACTTCCCCACCGCTTAAGATATCGAGACTTTGGCTAATAATAGTTGGGGTACTTCTCTGGGAAAAGTTATTGCCACTAACTCCTGGATCAAATGGTTCGTCCGTTTCGCCAAAATTATAAGTTCGGTTAGCAATGGAATTGATGGTATTGAGTCCTTGTAAGCTGGTGAGCTCATACACAAAAAAATTAGCATTTTTGGTGCTAAAGCGAACGTGTCGCTGGTTGTGGTCAGGTAGTCCAGTAAAACTTAATATCGTTGTATTATCTACTGAAGCCACACATTTATCTGCGCTACTCATGGAGCAATCTACTGGTGCCGTAATATCTGAGGGTTCGGGAATAGCCAAGGCACTAAAAGTAGGGATAAAGCA
>JBCBDH010000323.1:0-7228 GCA_038529855.1 Bacteroidota bacterium
CTACCTTGTTTGATAAAGTATAGGGCAAAAACCAGTACAATAGCCGTAAGCGCATTTAGGCTGGCATGAAAAGGTGGTAAAAAGCTAAAATCAATATCTGTGGGTTTTTGCCCTATACTTTATCAAACAAGGTAGGGTAGAAGCACATCGCAGGGCCATTTATTTGGCATTAGGGCTTTCTGCCATGTTTCTTCTCTCCTACGTCGTTTATCACTTTACGACTGAAGAAACCCGCTATTGCATGGAAGGCAATATCCGTTATGTCTACTTCACGCTCCTGATTACCCACGTTATACTGGCAGGGCTTATCTTGCCTTTTATCTTGTTTACTTTTATCCGAGCATTTACAGGACAATACGAAATGCATCGAAAAATGGCGCGTTGGGTATTTCCGCTCTGGCTGTATGTGGCCATCACAGGGCCGATTTGTTATCTGATGCTAATGCCTTGTTATCCTTAGCAGGAGAGAGCTATTGGATCAATTTATTCCTCTCCATAAGGAAGCATTGCATCCCCTTTTATTTTTGATTAAATTGCAAATGATATGAAGAGTAAGAAAAAGCAATTTGTAAGAATTTTGGGCGTTTTAAGTTTGTGTTTTGTATTAAACACCCTCCCAATGGAGCCCCTACAAGCCCAATGCCCCATGTGTCGAATGTCAGCGGAGAGCAATTTGAAGAATGGTGGAACCGCAGGCGCTGGCCTGAACAAAGGCATTCTTTACATGTTAGCCACCCCCTATGTCATCATTGGAACCATTGGCTTTTTGTGGTGGCGCAACCGTCGTAAAGAGGAGGAATTTGACGAAGTTCAAACTTAATCTAATATGAAGAAGACCATTGCCTATTTATTTAGCTGCTCCCTTTTGTTTGCCTTTGCGATTACTGCCTTTTCCTTAAATGATCCACCCCAACAAGTCGAACAGATCGAGGGTAAACCCATTATGACTTTCAAGACGACTATGATTGATCTGGGAGAGGTCAATAAAGGAGAGAAACGCGAATTCTCCTTTGAATTCACCAATACTGGCGATGCTGATCTAATCATTGATCTGGTCTCTGGCTGCGAATGCACAACGACTAGCCATTCTTACCTCCCCTTCGCTCCTGGCAAAAGTGGTGCAATTGAAGTTATCTTCGACAGTACGGAAAAAGAAGAATCAGAGATCGTTGATCTTGATGTTTTTCTCCAAAATACGGACCCAGAGACGGGTTTGACTATTGTGGAGCGGGTGCAGTATAAATTTGAGTTGGTAAAGTAGCCGTAAATAATAAATAGGCAAATGGTATCAAATGACGAAAATACAAATCATACTTAATGGCTTAGATGATCTCGATCCAAAAGAATTAGAGATCGTTCTAGCATCCATTCTCAAAAAGATAGATCAGTCAAAGCGTGTCAAAAATATCCTGGATAAGTATAAAGGAATTGGAAAAGGAATTTGGAATGTAGACGCACAAGAGCATACTAATCAGTTGAGAGATGGAGATCGGGTATGAAACAATTCATTGACACAGCTCCTTTCATCTATTTTATTGAAGACCACCCTGACTTTTCCGATAAAGTTTACCAGTATTTAGCGGCTTCCCTTTCTAATAATGACGAGTTCACTACTAGCGTCATTACATTAATGGAGTTTGGCGTAAAGCCAGAAAAAGAAAATCGCCAGGAAGTCATTTCGCAATTCGAAGAATTGCTCGTCGAGTTAGATATCCAATTATTAGTTATTGATAAAGCGATTGCGAGGAGCGCCTATCAACTTAGGGCCAAGTACGATTTTCTCAAAGCGATGGATGCGTTTCAATTAGCCGCTGCCATTGAAAATCAATGTCAGTTGTTTTTTACTAATGATAAGAAGCTAAAACGAGTGACGGAAATTTCTGTTCTGCTTGTGGAAGAACTGTAAGGCTAAAGCCTTATCTCAAAAAAGAAAAGAGCCAAAGCCTTTGCCCTGACCCCTTTCTCCAAAATGGTTTCAGCAATAGATATATTCTTTAATAGCGGTTTCCAGTGAGCTTGAAAGCGTATCCGATATTCATTCCAAAACTTGAATTGCGCACCTCCAAATCTACAACAGGTACAGTATAGGTATCTGTAAATCCTCTCTTGTAGCGGGCATCTATAAAAAACTTGCCATTTCCTGTGTCTACGGCTACGCCTGCTGTAATAATGCCTCCTGCCTCAAAACGATTATAGCCAATTTGGTCTAGGTCGATATCTGTATTGGTAATGGGGATATCTAGGATGACCCTGGCCCTGGCCTTGAGTTTTCCGTCAAGGGCATAGCTGATATTTGGGCCAATGCCTACAAAGCCGCTAACCTTGTGATGACCAAAGCTGAGCTTGGCCAATAAGGGCATTTCTACATAATTGATCTGTGTGACGGAGCGAACGCCTAAAGGGAGTGGGATGTCAAATAGGTTGAGGTCCCTTGTTTCATCAATCACAAATCCTTTTTGGGCATAAGCCAATTCAGGTTGTATGGAAAAGTTGGGAGCGATTTTTAATTCTGAGAACAGGGCGATATCCCAAGCCGTGAGTTTATCAAAACGGCCAGTCAGCGCACTCAGTGCATCAGGGGCTTTGACACCTGCACTGGCGGCTCCAATTCTAAAGCCAAGGCTATGTTGGGCCTGTAGCCCCAGTTGAAAAAAGCAAAGTGTGAAAATCAAGACACTGCTGCGAATCGTCATAGGTATTGGATATTGTTGATGGGATCAAGATGCAGGCTTGAGCTGTTAAGAGCGGTTAAGGGGATGTTAGCAAGCTATTAAAATTGAGCACAGTGGTTTGTCAAACCATTAAAAAGTGTGAACAAGCATTTTCGTAAACTCAAGCAATGGGATCGTTAACTAAACCAATTCCATCGCTTGTCCCACAATTCCCACGAAATCAAAAGGGAAGCCCTATTTTACCCATACTTTCATTTTTCATTCACACTTCTAAATCTGGCGGACGAAGTAAATACCTATTTACTGATGTCTAAATAAACTCTTTTCTAAAATCGATAAAGTGTCAGATCTATGAAAAATGTACTTTTCTCTTTGTACCTACTGTTTTTGTGCCTGATGGCCAATACCCTATTTAGTCCTCTTTCTGCACAAGAAGGAGCATACCACTGCCCGCATAATCACGAAGAACCACCACCACCGCCTGATAGCCCTGATGATGAGCCCTCACAAGACGAGCCGCCAACTAGTATTTGTATTGACTACCTCAGGGTAAATGTTCACTACATGCTTAAATGCGATGGGACGGGTAATTTTCGCCCCTATGATGATGGCCTAGGTGATCCTAGTTTTACGGGGTATGACTTTGCAGAATGGATGATTCGCCATGCCAATGGAAATTTGGGCCCTAATCATGTGGACCCTGTCACCTGTGGGCCTGCGACAGATAATCCAGATTGGCGCTACAAGCTCAATGGCGTTTATTTTCACGAAGATGATGAGCAGTATTACTACGATCCTTCTAATTATTTGGCTTTCATTGGTAATTCTCCTTCAGCCAAGAATGTTCCTTTTGATGACTATGGCCAAGATAAAGACAATACCATTAATGTTTTTGTGATGCAAACCTTGAATGGAACTTTTTGGGGTGGCGTAGCAGAATGGCCCTCCCATGGCAACCGATTTTTTATTCTTGCTAATGGCTGGTCAAAATACCATGTTGGTGATCAGTGGCAGGTGTTTAATGTCTACAACCACGAAATGGGGCATGTATTTAATATGCTCTATCATACCCAAAATTCCGTCAAACCCTGTGGTGTGATGGGGCAAGCCAATTGTTTTTGCGGTTGGGGGGCTACAGAATTAACAGCTGCCCGAACCGCCATTGATACTTACTTAGCTCCTTATATTGAAACTTGCCCCGCACCTGTTGGTTGCATAGAGCCTGTAATAGCCTGGTTTGATACCAACAAAGACAACTACTGCCCAGAAGAGTCCATCACCTGTTATGGAGCGATTGACAATAGTCAGACCAATCATTTCTGGTCCATCCAAAAATCCAATCGCTGGTGGAGCCCTATTGGGACAGAATATTCTCAATGGTTTACGGGGCCTGTTGGCACATTTGATGCGACGAATCTTTACCTGACCCAGTCTGGATTATACCCTGCTCCAGGTTACTATCGCGTAAAACTGGCTGTCAAAAATTCAGATGATCCAGAGGGTTGTACAGACTGGGATGAATTTGTTCGATTGGTTTATATCAAACCCTATGATCTTTGTGATGAGGTCTGTGAGCCCTATGGGAATAATGCAGTTGCGAATCCCTATTTTGAAGATTATCCTTATTGTGCTGGTACTGGGGCTGGCGGTTTTAGTAGTGATTTGACATTGGTTTGTAGCCCAACGCTTTCGCCAGGTACTTATGCCGTAGAGCGGGATGCACAAGCCTGGAGTACGATTAATGATCTGGATGGTCGTTCTTCAGATTGTGGCTCCAATAATTTCTTATTGGGTCAGGGTTTAACCACGGATCAGGTCGCTTGGAATCAATCCGTATTCACTAGAGGAGGCCAACAGTATTACTTCAGTGCCCATGTCCGTAATCTTTGTACAGATTGTGTCAATACCAATCGTCCAGTCTTGGAAGCTCGAGTACTAGGATTAGGGAATACCGTCATTATTAATTCAGGACCCATAGATGAATTGAGTGGCTGGGTGAAGATTTATGGTAATTACCAAGCTAGTGTGGATGCTTTGCAGGAGTTAGAAATCGTGATCAAGGGGAATGGTACCGCTGGAAACTATTTTGGTACTGACGATATCTATTTTGGCGAAGCCCATCCCAAAGCTTATGTAGGCCCCGACCGCGTAGTTTGTGAGGGGGATATGATTGGATTGAATACGGTGTATAATGCGGACTATTCTTATAATTGGACGATGACTGATCCCAATAATAATGTCAGCAATATTGGAAATACCCACAATGTGGCGATCACGGCAGGAGCACCAGGTGTTTATCGCTATCGTGTGGATACGCGTTGGGCTATTGATCCCAGCTGTGAGTCTTGGGATGAGGTGTTGGTAGAAGTTCTACCTGCTGGTTCCCCTGATTGTGAAGATGTTGATGATCCGCCAGGAGGAGGAGGTTCTGATAGATCAGCAGGTGCTGATGGGCTGCAAAAAGTGGATGCGGCTCGATTAAGCATTTTCCCCAATCCAACTCATACGCGATTGAACATTTTATTGGAAAAACAAGAACTGGCCAGTAGTCAATTGACCATAATCAATAACCTGGGCCAAAGGATGTATCAAGCGCAATTGGATATTGGAGGCTCGATACAAGAATCTATAGAGGTACAAAACTGGCCTGCTGGTATTTATTATCTGACGATTTGGTCTAATGGGAAGCGGTACCAGCAAAAATTCACTGTACTGAAATAAGTGCCAGATTAAAACCGGATTTGGTAGTAAGGATGGAGTCCATCATTTGATGGATTCCATTTTTATAACAACCCATTAAGAGCGCATCCCATAAATGCCCTCGTACTTCGCTTTAGCATAATCCATGAAGTAGCGAAAGTTCAAAGGCTCTCCAGTCAGCTTTGTACACAAGTCATCCGCACTGTATTGCATCCCGTATTGATGGATATTTTGGCGCAGCCAATCGAGTAGCGCCTGGTTGTTTCCTGCCTCAATTTGAGTAGATAGCTCAGGCAGGTCTAAAGTAGCTTGATGAAAAAACTGAGCAGCATAAAAACTACCCAATGAATAAGTTGGAAAATAACCCACATTGCCATAAGCCCAATGGATATCCTGAAGAATCCCCCGCTTGGCATCTGGAACATCGACGCCAAGATAGGATTTGTATAGATCGTTCCAGGCGCCTTCCAAGTCTGCGACTTTGAGCTGTTTTTCAATGACAGCCTTCTCTAATTCATAGCGAATCAGTACATGTAGGTGATAATGGATTTCGTCAGCCTCCGTCCTAATCAAGGAAGGGGCAATCTTATTGATGCCTTTATAAAAGTCATTAAGCGCAATGGAACCCAGTTGTTTGGGAAAGGCTTTTTGCAATTGAGGATAATGGGCTTTCCAATAAGCTAAACTTCGCCCAACATTATTTTCCCAAAGTCTGGATTGCGATTCGTGAATACCCAGAGAAATGTATTTTCCTGAGGGCAGGCCATAATCTTCTGAAGGCAAACCTTGTTCGTAAAGCGCATGACCGCCCTCGTGTATACAGCTCCAGGTCATATTCCCCAAGTTCTTTTCATCAATGCGGGTGGTCACGCGAACATCGCCAGCACCAAAGGTAGTGGTAAAAGGATGAGGAGAGATATCCTGACGACCTGCCTCAAAATCATAGCCCATATTGCGAAGCACATACAGTCCAAAATCCCACTGCTGATCGCGGTCAAAGTGCTGAAACAAAAAGGCATCTTCAACCTGCTGCTGCTCTCGTATTTGATGGGCAAAGTCCACCAATTGCGTTTTGACATCCGCAAACAGCACATCCAATGCCTTTACCTTTGCACCAGGTTCATACTGATCAATCAGTGCATTATAAGGATGATCCTCATAGGTCAATAGCTCTGCTTCTTCTCTTTTGATATCAAAAATAGCAGTCAGGGCTTTTTGGTAAATCGCAAAATCATTGGCAGCGCTGGCTTTCATCCAGGCGTCATAAGCAGCAGAATAAACCTTGGAGCGCCGCATGACAAAGGCCGTAGAGAATTTTTGTTCTCTTTGATATTCTTTAAGACTTTGTTGGATGTTCTTTTGTTCCTTGGGGCCAAGTTGAGTTGATTGCTCGGATAGGTGGTGGAGCAATTCGCCCAGGGCAGGGTCCGTAATTACTTCGTGGGCCATACCAGATAGGGTCGCCATTTGTTGGGCGCGAATCGCGTTGCTCTTGGGCGGGGCATTGACTTCTTTATCCCAACCCAAAATCGCATAAGCGGATTCGATATCCATGTATTTTTTCATCGTGCTGGCATAACGATCATAACTGTGCTGTAGGGTAGGGGACATCTTAGGAGGATTATTGTGGTTTAATTTGATCCAAAAATATTAAAGCCCAAGCAATAATGAAAGCCGTTCCGCCAATTGGTGTGATTGGGCCTAACCAAGTCCAGTGAGCGATGCCCAAAATATCGCGGCAGGCCAGTAGATAAAGCGAACCAGAGAAAAGCAAGATGCCAAAGGTGAAGAGATTGCCCGCCCATTGTAAAAGGGAACTGCTGCGGTAGTTTAGTAAAATACCCAATCCAAAAAGT
>JBCBDH010000324.1:0-7220 GCA_038529855.1 Bacteroidota bacterium
TTTCCAGCAAAGCCCTCTTGGAAGGAATTTGCTGAAATACTAATCGCAGCTAGAGTTTATGAATAAAATTTAGTAGATATAAATTTGAACCAAGAGGCTGTCTTCTTTTGAGACAGCCTCTTGTCTCTATCCCCCTCCCTCTCTCAAAAACTCCCCCAATAACTTGCAATAGTTTCAAATTCCCCGTACTTTCGCTCTATATAAAGCAAAAAATAAAAAAGATAAAGACGGTGTAAAGCCTATGAAAACAAAAAATTACCTGTCTTAAGTTTTTAATTTCTTTCGATTTCTTTTCTAGCTTATTCAACTCAATTTTGTTGAGCAGATTTTTTATTGCTCCCTCCTTAAGCACTAATATGGTCTGGGGATAAATGAGTTGTTGCTCCTCTATTTATTCTTCTCTGTAGGTCCAAAAATTTTTTAGTCGTCCGTAGTGACGAATAGGCTGTTTCGTATGCGCTTGTGAGTACGACAACAGGGGTCATTCCTATTGCTTGTTTGGAGATATGGGTCACTAAACAGCCTGCTAGAGCTATGTCAATTACTAATCTTGTTTATTAAAAATTTTTTAAATGAAATCTGTGAAAATTAAATTGTTATTTGGATTGGCCTGGGCTTTATTTAGCCTCCCCCTACAGGCTCAAACTGATCACCTCGTGGATCTGTTCTCTGGTGACTTTCGATACCAGCTTCCAGCCATGGCCATTCCTAGCGCTGAAGGACCCGCTCTTGCGCTAAACCTTTCCTATCAGAGCGGAGTACAAATGAATCAGAAAGCCTCTTGGGTGGGGCTTGGATGGGACCTATCCATTGGAGAAATCAAACGCGTGGTTAAAGGCGTACCTGATGAATGGAATGGGGTGACACAAAAAGTCTACAAGTATCGAAAAGATGGAAGCAGTTGGGTCATTGACACCTACACCATAGGCAATGAAACTACAACATACGACGACATTGATGAGACCCAATACTGGGGCCCCCTCTACTTCAGCAATTTTGTGGAAGGAGAAAATAATGCGATGGATTTATATTTTTCTTCTCCAAGAGTAGGAAAGGAGTTTGTCTATCCTGATTATGACAACTACGTCGTTTCAGGTCCTGGACTATCAGGGAATATGCAAACTTTTTTATTTGATAGTGGCTCGCTCGTGCACAAAGACGAGCAAGAAGGACACTACTACATTGACTCTCCTACAGAGGAATATTCCATGTACTATTCAACAGAAGATGGTCGCCTCAATCCACCTCCAGTGGCTCCCGTCAATAGTACTTGTCAGGCTTTTAGCCAGTCGCCCCAATTTCGATTTAAAAATGAATTTGGTGGGGTCAATGTTCCTTTTCCTTATTCAAACCCAACACAAAGTGTAGGAGAAAACGACCAATTGGATTTAACAGCAAGTCCCTATACTGGACAGCTTGACCCTACAAGTAATAAAGCCATCAATGCCCGAAATATTGTCTTCTTTAGCAATGCTCAAATCAAAAATAATAAAGCGGCCTTAATCAGTAATGACGGTTTTATAGACTATCCTAAATTGACGCCTACTGATCGCAGACATGATGATGACATTGGTGCTTTTCAGATCACTAATGAAGCGGGGATGACCTTTCATTATTCCCTCCCAGTCTACATCAATGAAGAACACAACATCACCTTTGAGATGGAAGATTTTGATATTGACAATGCCATGACCATCATTCGAAACAGTAAGGCAAGGGCTTATGTAGATTCTTGGAAACTGACGGCCATTACAGGCCCTGACTTTGTCGACCATGCACCAACAGGAGTCATTGGATCAGAAGATGAAGGCTATTGGGTTCAGTATGATTACACCCTTTGGGAAGCTGATTTTGAATGGCAAACCCCTTACCTTGGTGGCAACCGTTTCTTTGGAGAAAATACGGAAGCACATAAAAATTTAAGCAGCAAATACAAAGGCTTTTGGTTTGGGATTCCCTTTCACCTGGATTATCTGGATACGGAAAGTATCAGCTATGGTACTAAGGAAATGTACTACCTCAATTATATCCAAACTGCCACTCATTCCGCCGCTTTTGTAAAAGATATTCGCTTGGATGAAATGAGTAAGGTTCGCGGCAGCACCCTCCCCAAGGCCGCTCTCCTACTCGACCGAATCGTCTTGGTAGAGAATGGCGATTTAAACCTCTTTTCTAATGGGACCAATTTGGCAGACAATCGTTTTGATGGAGGAGACCAAACGGATTTGATCCACACTGCCACCTATTTGGCCAATGAAAGTCAGATTGAGGATAAGACCCTCGCAAGCATTGATTTGATTCACGATTATTCCTTGTGCGAAAATTATCATGGCAATATCAACAATGACGCGACTGCACTAATTAAAACCTTTAACCTCGCCTCAGGTGCCAATGCCTTTACCGTACAATACGATGAACTCAGTACAGAAGGGCAGACCAATCTAAATAGTGGAAAATTAACCTTATCCAGCATCAAAACATTTGGTCTAAAAGCTCAGAACGAACTCCCCCCTTACAACTTCATTTATAGCACCCCTAATCCAAATTTTGACCTCAATGCTAAAGACTATTGGGGTTACTACAAAAGCGACTATGACCCAAGTAGAAAACATAGTCCTTATGCCAGCAAAGTATCCGCTAGTGCGGTTGATGCTTGGTCAATGTCCAGTATCGAAACACCGCTTGGTGGATTTATTGATATTGAATATGAATCAGATGAGTATGAAGGGGTTGGCTATGGTACGATACCAGCGCGAATCTTCAAAGGCTTTTTTACACAAGTGGGTAATGATTTAGGTGATGGGGATATGACGATAGAGGATAATCAGTTTTTTGATTACCTAAATAATCACGTCACTAATCATGTCTATAGCATTAGTTTTAGCTGCCCAGATCGCTGTGAATATTCTACCGATTATTATTATCCACCAGTTGCCCAGACTTTCTCTTTTATCACCAATACTAAAACGACCAGCCGCTATCACAGCTTTATCACAAGCGATATTAATAATATACAGGTCTCCAATCTCGACCCTAATATCGTCACAGATTTGGAAATGCGAACCATCTGTGGATTGGATGGTAGCTATCAGGGAACAGCGAGTAGTCCGCGTTATGATAAAGCGATTGCTGCAGTGGAGCTTACGAAGGTTTATGGAGGTGGTGTAAGAGTTAAGTCATTGGCTACTCGAATGCAGGATACAGAAAACCGCACTGTAATCTACAAAAAAGAATACGAGTACGAATCTGGTATAGCCTCTGTAGAACCTGAGCGATTCACTCCCGCCAATTTTAAGGGGAAGTCTAAAAATAGCCTATTGTATAATCGACACGAATTTGCCCCCAATGTGGGTTATTCCCAAGTAGCGGTCAAAGGTGTTGGGGCAGATAATGATTATACCAATATATACACGGAATACGATTTTATCAACTACGATGACAATCGCTATACTGGCGGTGCTGTCAAAAGCTATGGTGATGAAGACGATCGTGTGGAAAGCAACTACGCTGATTTCCAAAGGGTGTACGAACAAACGGGAGTCCCTCCTGGTGATTTCACCCCTACTTTTGAGATTAGGTATATTGCCAGAAGCCGCAATATTTCTGCTTTTGATCGAAGCATGGCTGGCATTGGAAAAATTAAAACCAAAAAGACATTTAATGTACTGGGCGAATTGCTCAATGAGGAGATCAATCACTACAAAGACATCAGCTACACGGGGGAAGTTTTCCACCAACGCACCCATGCTCGCACCCCCATTTACTACGACCCCAATTACTATGTCTACAATAATGCAGTGGATGACATTAATGATTTGAGTAGTATTGATATTGAGGGATTCTCTCCTTTCAGTAGCCCAGGGGCAAAAGGTCATCTGACGATGATTAATACCAATGCTTTTTACAATAAGCGATATGTAAATCAGATCATTGATACCAAATTAGTCAAGTCAGATGAATCGACTTACCAAACCGAATATTTGACCTTTGATGACATCACAGGGCTTCCCAAAAAAGTCCAGCGTACTGACCCTAGCACGGAGGAAGTCATTATCCAAGAGATAAGCTATGCACATGAATTGTATCCAGAGTTGGGACCAAAGTCAATAGATGCCAACAATAAGAACTTACTCCAAATCAAAGCCAGAGAGAAATTCTTTGAAAATGGCATTCTCATTGGAGGCAGCAATACCACATTTAGAGAAAACTATCCCGTAAGACAATTTAATAGCGGAACTTACGAGACAACGAATTTGACCAAAGAGTGGCAGCCTCATCAAGTTTTTGTCTTTAACGGACAGACGGATGTGAATCTTTGGCGCGAACAAATGGAGCATACCTTATTTGATACCAAAGGAAGCGCATTAGAGAAAAAATATATAGGCGATCGCTATGAATCTTCCATCTATGGATATGACGATAGATTTCTGATTGCGGAGGTGTCAGATGCTAAATATACGGAATGTGCATTTTCAGGTGCAGAAGATCCAATTGACGCTACTCGATTTGGTGGAGAAGTAAGTCGCCAGGCTTTGACCCTATTGAATACCAATCCAAGCTATGTCCACACGGGTGTAAAATCAGTCATGGCGAATGCTGGGCAGACCGCTTTTCAGTATCAAGTACCTATTGATGGTTTGGATGTCAATAGAAAATATGTTAGCAAAGTATGGGTATATGCCAATGGAAATAATGATGCCCAACTACATTATTACTTCAATGATATTTCTGGCAATTCAGGTACTAATAATTTTGGTGGAAATAGTACGACTGTTGATGGTGGTACCATTGATGTCAATACAGGGCGAATACTTACCGCAGGTAATTGGCATTTGCTCTCTATCAATATTGAGATTCCAGGAACGGTCAATAGCGATTACGAATTGGTCGTCCAGGCGAGAAATGAGGGGAGCGCGAATGCTTACTTTGATGACTTCCGTTTTCACCCCATCAACTCCACGATGATCAGCTATGTTTACGAGCCTTGGAGTTTTCTACCCACTTACGTACTGGGACCAGAAAACATCTATGATCGTACAGAATATGATGCCATTGGTCAACGCCATCGCACCTTTCGAGAAACGGTAGATGGCGAAAAGATACTCAGCGAGCAGACTTTCAATTTTGCTCGCCAATAGCCAGTGCTACTCACTTGTTAAAGTATCCATCCTATTTTTTTAGGTTTCCCTTGGGGAATTATTTCAATCCAACAAAAATAAAAAGCATGTTAAAAATAAAATTAATCTTGTGCAGCTGTTTGATCGCTTTTGGTCTTCAGGCCCAAATAGCAGCTCCCCTATCTGTCGTAGTCAATCAATTGGCTTCCTCCACTACAAGCCCTACAGCGCTTCCTACCATTGATGAAAATGGACTCCCCCTACTAAGTCATGTGAATCACGAAACCGTCGTCCTTGTACAATTAAGTACGGATCAAGTCCTACAGCAGTTGCATCTTCAAATAATAAATACGGAAACGGAGCAAGCAGTTTTATCACAAAACTTTGATCTTCTCACCAAACAAGCTGATGCTCCTGCTTACCCAATCAAACGCGATGGAAAAGTAATTCAAATTTACTTAGGGCTATTCGCTCTTCCCTCAAATTATCGCTGCGAAGTAAAACTGGAAGACGTCAATGGCGACTATTCTCCCATCCAAAGTTTTCGAGGAGCTCATTAACTAATTTCAAAATAATGCATCAGGCCATTATTGGCCAAAGGACTTTTCATTTATTAAAAATCAATTATCCATGAAACAAGCAATCAAATGCTATATAGGTGTTTGTGGGCTGATCTTATGCTTATTTCTTTTTGGAGCAAGACAGACTCAGGCACAAACCAGAGCTTTACAATGGGATGCTACCGTTGGACAAGCCACGGTAACGATCGACGAATGGTGCTCAGCCATGGAGGGCTATATCGAGTACACCCCCAAAGATAAAATGATGGTGGGGGTCACTGACAAAGCCAATCCCAGTACTTACCAGGATATGAATTATGCCATGTATCCTCTGGTATCTTCTTCTCAGACCTGGTTACTCTACTATGAAGATGGCAACTATTTAGGGAATACCATCATTGACCAGATTCCCCAAAGTAGCGATCTTTTCAGAATAGATCGCAAGGGCTCTCTGATCAAATTTTATTTCAATAATACCTTGGTCAACACCTTTGAGCTACCAGCTAATCCAAGCTATCGAGTTTTTAGTTATAATTTTGGATTTAACACTGTAGCAGATTTGGGAGCGGTGGCCAGCCTTTCCCTGGTAGACCCTTGTAGTACTTATAATCCAGGAAGCAACAATCCTACCCCTGATGCCAAAGTGGGCGAAGCCCATAACTGGGTACACAGTAAAATTTTTGACCAACAAGGAGAGATTGTTGGTGAAACCAGGGTCTATTTAGATCGCTTGGGTTCCGCAGTACAAACCCAGACGAAAAACTACGCCACCAACACGGTTATTGGCAAACAGCTCGTCTATGATGCAGAGGGAAGAAATGCATTGATTTCCCTGCCAGCACCTACAGACGATAATTTCATTGAGTACCAAACCAAGTTTTTGCGAAGTGAAAATACAGGTCAGGCTTTCGATTATACTGACTTTGACACACCAAGCAAAATTAATGATCCAAGTACAGTAAAAAATATCTCTGGTTCCATTGGAAGACATTATTCCAATGTTGGGGAGCGTTTGGTCCCCACTAGTGTTTACCCCTACAGTCAGGCAGAATACCACCTGGATGGAAGTGTACGTCGCGTTTCCAAAGCTGGCGAACATTACAGGATGGGCAGTGGTAATGAAACCAAATATTTCTATGCTACATCAGGTGGAGAACTCGCCTATTTGTATGGCTACCGCAAATCCTACGAAGTAGATATTCCTGCCAATGATCCACTCCATCCCATCCCACAAGATATCATAGAGGATATTTTGGCTTACAAGACCATCACCATTGACAGTGATGGAATAGAACATATTTCTTACAGCGATACCAATGGAAAATTATTAGCGACCGCAGTTAGTGGACAAGCTGGTGCTTCCAATTGCAGTCTTCAAAAAGCAAGACATGAATTGGAATTTCGCGGAACGCAAAACACCAAAATTCACTTGCCTGCAGCTACTAAGCAGAGCTTGATTATTGACTACAGTACCAGCTATTTGGTCAATACTGATCCGCTAAACAACATCATTGTTTACCTCACAGATTTAAGTACAGATGTC
>JBCBDH010000325.1:0-7206 GCA_038529855.1 Bacteroidota bacterium
GAGCTATTGGCAGAGATATGGTCAGGGCTATTGGGAGTGGAGCGAGTGGGACGGCAGGACAACTTTTTTGAATTGGGAGGTGACTCCATTATCAGTATACAAATCGTCAATCGACTGCGGCGAGCGGGCTACACCCTTCGGCCAAGAGCGATATTTGAACATCAGGTATTGAGTGAGCTGGCCCAAGTACTAAAACGAGAAGAACAACAAATCATTAGTGAGCAGGGGCGACTCAATGGAGCAGCTGGTCTTTCTCCCATACAGCATCATTTCTTTGAACAATCCTTTGATCAGCCCAGTCATTATAATCAAGCAGTCCTTTTGACCTTAGACGATTCTGTTTCCCTCTACCATTTGGAGCAAGCGGTGACGCTATTGATGAACCAACACGATGCACTGCGATTCACCTACAGTCATAAAGAGGGGCAATGGCGACAGTTTTACGGACAAGAGATTGGGCGATTGCAGGTGGAGGATTTGACCACTGTACCTGAGACAAGTTTTGCATCAACACTTCAGGCTACCTGTAGGAACTATCAAGAAGAGTTTGAATTGGAAGAGGGCTTATTGGTTCGATGGGTATTTCTACAGACACCAGGGACAAGCCCAGGTAATTTACTTTTTATCTGTGCGCATCATTTGCTTATAGATGGAATTTCCTGGCAAATCCTATTGGACGATTTAGACAATTGTCTGCAAAGCCTATCCAAAGCGGAAGCCGTAGATTTTGGTGGCAAGCGCAGCTCTTATCGCCAATGGCAAAATGCATTGGTCCAGCAAGCCCAAAAGGAAATGATTCTACAGAATTTGACCTATTGGCAATCGATTCACAAAAGCCATCAGGTGCTTTCAATAAAAGAGCGCCCAATCTCCCCACAGCCCATTGCCAATTTTGAACTCATTGAATACTCCTTGGATGCCTCCCTTACGGACTTATTGCTAACGAGTACCAATAAAGCTTATCATACTGAAATTAATGATCTCTTACTGACGGCACTTTGTCTGGCCTTAAATGAAGTATTAGGCTGGAAAAAGAACCTTATTGGTCTGGAAGGACATGGCCGAGATCGCCTAGCTGATCAAATGGATGTTTCTCGAACAGTAGGTTGGTTTACTGCATTGTATCCCGTTCAGTTGACGGTAGAAGATCATCCATCGTATGGGGAGGTCATCAAGTCGATTAAGGAACAATTGAGAGGACAGCCAGATGGCATCACTTATGGTCTGTTGAGGCATCTACATCAAGACCCGCAAGTTCGGCAAAGCCTATCTGGGGTTCAGCCTTGGGAGGTAGAATTTAATTACCTGGGCCAATGGCAGGCTTTGGAGAAACAATACACTTGGTTGAAAGCGACCGATAATAAAGCTGGGATTTTTTACACTAAAGATTTGGTTGGAGCGGGTAATCGGACCCATACAAAAATCGCCTTAGACTGTCTAGTCAATAAAGGCCAACTACAGGGCTATTGGTCTTTCGCCAAGGCTCAATTTGACCCAGCGACCATCCAGCAATTGAGTCGCAGTTTTCAAAGACACCTAAAGGGAATCATCGAATATGGGCAGACGAAAACATTCACTGATTTTACCCCCAGTGACTTTCAGCTACAAGGTATCATCAGTCCAAGTGCCCTAAGCAGCTTCCACCAAAATATCCATCAAAGCCTTGGTACTTCGCTACAGCTAAAGGCACTCTATCCACTTAGCCCTCTGCAAGAAGGCATGCTGTTTCACAGCGAATACAATGAGGACAGTGATGTATACATCGCGCAGTTGGTTTGCGAATTGGAGGATTTGAACATTGGTCATTTTGAGGCGGCATGGAAAGCCGTTTTCCAACAGCACAGTATTCTTCGAACGGGTTTTTATTACAAAGCCTTTAAGCTTCCATTACAAGCTGTTTTCCAGCAAATCGAACTCCCCATCACCAGATGGGACCACCGTCATTTACCTCCCACTGAACAGAAAGAAGCATTGGCTGATTGGCTAAAAGCGGATCGGGCAAAAGGCATTGCTTTGGATCATCCCCCCTTGATGCGAATAGCCTTTTTCCAATTGGCAGAGCGGCATTATCAAATGGTTTGGACCTTTCATCATTTACTGATTGATGGTTGGTCAATACCAGTTTTGATGAATGAATTATTGGGATACTACGAAAGTTTGGAACAAGAAAGGCCACTTGAACATAAAGCAGAAGATCAATACGAGCCTTACATTCGACTTATCCAAAAACAGGACACCGCTAAGCAAGAAGCTTTCTGGCGCGACTATTTGGACTCCGTGAATCAGCCTAGTCTACTACCCTTTGTTGATCAATCAACGGAGCGAAATAAAGGGAATGCCCAAAATAAGAAAAAGAGTATTCGCTTAGATGCTGATTTTACCAATGCGCTGAAAAAGCTTGCTCGTCAAGAACACCTGACAACCAATACCCTATTTCAAGGCGTATGGGCTTATTTGTTGTCTAGGTATACGGGGAATACCTCTGTATTGTATGGCGTGACCATATCTGGGCGAGAAAATAATTTAAGGGATATTACAGAACGGGTGGGACTCTACATCAACACCATTCCGCTCTGTACGCAGCTCGCGCCTCATCAAGACTTAAGAACCTGGCTGCAAAGACTACAATCTGATCAATTAAAGGCCAGAGATCATCAGTACATTGGACTTAATGCCATCAAAAAAATAGGGGGATGGAGTGATGAGTTTTTTGATAGCATCATGGTCTTTGGTAATTATCCAGTCGATCGCTCAGCTAGCCAAAAGTATCGACTACAGCCCAAGAAGGTACGGCTGGAAGAAAGTAGAAATTATCTTTTCTCCATCATCATCCATCTGGAAGAGGAGTTGGATATTTTATTTGACTATGACGGTAGCCAATTAAGCAATCAGGTGGTTGCGATGATTGCGGGGCATTTTGAACAAGTCCTTCGTCATTTGGTCACCTCTGACTGGGAAACAATTGGTGATCTCGAATTGCTCAGCGCCCAGGAGCAATCCCAAATGCTGGAAGTCTTTAACCGCAAAAAAGATTTACCAGAGCAAACAACAGTTATGGATTTGTTTGCCCAGCAAGTAGCCATACAGGGGCATTATCCCGCCCTACATTTTGCTGGACAGGAATTGAGCTATCAAGCACTGGATCAAAGGGCCAGTGTGCTTGCCCACCAACTCCAAGCCAGGGGGATTGGACGACAGCAACTCGTTGGAATAGCCATAGAGCGATCGCTGGAAATGATCATTAGCGTGATGGGGGTATTGAAAACAGGGGCCGCCTATGTGCCTTTAGACCCCAATTATCCAAAAGATCGATTGGCCTTTATGATGGCAGATAGCTCAGTGACTTGCATCCTCTGCACAGATCAAACCCGCGAAAACCTACCTGCCCATCCTACCATTGAACTGGTCAACATCAAGACACTAGCGAATACCAAATCAAGTACTCCATATCCACTTAAACAAGCAAAAACAACCGATCCTGCCTATGTGATTTATACCTCTGGCTCAACAGGTCGCCCCAAAGGTGTCATCGTTGAACACAAAGGATTACTCAATTTGAGTCTTCGCCAAATTAAAGCCTTTCAGCTATCAGCTGGCCAAAAAGTCCTCCAATTCGCTTCGCTCAATTTTGATGCCTCTTGCTCGGAATTATTCACCACCCTGCTAAGTGGTGGCGTATTGATCATCCCAACAGACGAAGAACTCCTGTCACCTGATTTACTAAGTCGATTGCTGTCTTTTCATCGAATCAATGTGGCTACCCTTCCCCCTTCGTATCAACTGACGATGGAGGCAGAGCTGCATCACCTCCACACCTTGATTTCCGCTGGTGAAGCCCTTAATGCCGACCTGACCAAAAGACTGCAAAACAAGGGAATTCGCGTGATCAATGCCTATGGTCCTACTGAGAATACCGTTTGTATCAGCCTGACGGATCAACCACTCAAGGAAGACGGCACCGTTAGTATAGGTGCGCCATTGGAAAATGTAGAAGTATTGATTCTGGATGAGCACCAAAGGATTTGTCCTGTAGGGGTGAGTGGCGAATGCTGTGTTGGTGGGGTACAAATAGCGAGGGGCTATCTCAATCGACCAGCCCTAAATGATCGTCGTTTTATTCCCCATCCTTTAAAACCTAATCAACGGATGTATCGCACAGGCGATCGGGCCTACTGGCTGCCCAATGGTGAATTGGTCTTTTTGGGACGAGTGGATGATCAGGTGAAGATCAGAGGATTTAGGGTGGAGCTAGAGGAGGTGGCGCATCAGCTTCGAAGCCATCCAGGTGTCAAGGATGCAGCTGTCTTGGTAGCGGAGAATGCAGTTGGACAAAATACTCTTTATGCCTTCGTTATTACAGAAAATCAAAGCTTGGCGGTCACCGCGCTATTGGATTATTTGGCGGCCCAACTACCAGATTATATGATTCCCAGCCAATGTACGATGGTCGATCACTTTCCACTAACGGCCAATGGCAAAGTTGACAAAAAAGCCCTGCTTGATCAATCGCAGCCGCGAGCGATGAGCGAGCACTATGTGGCCCCTCGCACGGATCTGGAAAGACAGCTCTTACAAGCCTGGGAAGAGCTCCTTGGCGAGGAAAAAATCGGAATCTACGATAACTTCTTTGACCTTGGCGGCGATTCTCTTTTGGCGGTCCGCATGGCTTCTTTTATCCAAAAGGACCTGTCGATCAATCTGAGCATTGAGGTCCTATTCAAGTTTACCTGTATCGCTGATCTGGCGGACTACTTAGAAATCTTAAGAGGACAAGACGAAGTTAAAAACGACCCTGAGCAATTTGAGATCATTGAAATGTAAAGCCCTAAAAGTAAGCCCTACAAGCCATTTTTTGCTCCCCAAATACTCTCCTAAAGCGACCAATTGATGAACGAAACAATACTACAACTGCTTTCCAAAGCTCGCAAGCAAGGCATAGTGGTCTTCTTTGCAGAGGATAAGCTCAAACTCAAAGTCGATAAAGGGAAGACGCTGGACCTACAGCTCCTGGAAGCCATCAAGCAAAACAAAACGGCCATCCTGCAATTTCTAAAGAAAAATGCTTCTCAGCAGCAAGCGGCCAATGATCAGTTTGATGCCCTTCGAGCCATCCCCAGGACGGCACAAACCTGTATCCCACTTTCCTTTGCACAAGAGCGAATTTGGTTTATCGATCAATTGGAAGGTAGTCTTCACTATCACATCCCCGCTGTACTTCGCATGGAAGGTTCGCTTGACTTAGCGGCTCTTGATCAAGCCTTTCAGCAATTGGTAGAGCGACATGAGATTCTTCGCACCGTCTATAAAGAAGATCGAGGGAAAGCCTATCAGCAAGTTATGCCTTCTGAAGCTTATCGCATTGGGACGAGCGATTGGAGCGAGGGTTTTGAGGAGCGAGATTTGACTACACATATCCAGTCTATCCTTGATCGACCTTTTGTCCTTTCTTCAGATTTTATGCTTAGGGTAGAAGTCATCAAAGTGGCAGAAGAGGCTTATGTTCTCGTCATGGTACTTCACCATATTGCCGCAGATGGCTGGTCAGCGGCTATTTTGGTCAATGAGCTGGTAGCAGCCTATCAGGCCAAGCTGGAAGGTCAGCAAAATAATTGGCCACCACTGCCCATACAGTATGCAGACTATGCCTTTTGGCAAAGAGATCATTTGGGAGAAAAGCAGATGGCGGACTCCCTCAATTGGTGGGAAGAAAAGCTATTGAACCATCGCGCATTGGATTTGCCCTTGGATTTTGCTCGCCCCAAGATTCAAAGTACCCAGGGAGCCCAATTTAATCTGACCCTACCCCAAGCGCTAAGCCAACAATTACAGACGATATCCAAAGAGGCAGAGGCCACGCTTTTTATGACCTTACTAGCGGCTTTTAAAGCCCTGCTACATGGCTACACGGGACAAGAAGACATCTGTATTGGGACAACCATTGCCAATCGAAGTGCTAAAAAAGTAGAGGGCTTGATTGGCCTATTTGTCAATACGCTCGTGCTTCGCACCCAGCTAAATGCTACCCAGTCTTTTTCCAGCCTATTAGAGCAGGTAAAAACAGAAACACTGGAAGTCTACCAACACCAAGATATTCCTTTTGAACGCATTGTCAATCGAGTAGCGCCAGATCGAGACCGCAGTCGCAATCCCATCTTTCAGGTGCTTTTTGAAATGCAAAATGTACCCAAGGCCGCAACGATTTCCCTGGACCACCTCAACCTAAATATCCACCCAGAAGATACCCAATCAGCTAAATTTGATCTACGGTTTTCCATTTCTGAGAAGGAAGGGGAGATTCAAATTGCCATGATTTATTGTAAAGACCTATTTAAGGCATCTAGTATTCAGCATTTGGGTAGGCGTTATGTCCAACTTTTAGCGCAAATAGTCGAAGCGCCAGAAAAGGCCATTGGCCAGCTGACTTGGCTTGAGGAAGAAGAATTGCACTGGATCGCACAATCCAGTAGGGGAGAAGATCAAGCCGCATTTCGAGGGCAAACCTTGCTTCACTTATTGGATCACCAAGTCAAACAGTCCCTTAATCAAGTGGCCTTGTATTTTGGCCAAGCTTCTATGAGCTATCGAGAACTAGCCAATCGTTCTGATCAATTGGCTGCTTATTTAATGGATCAAGGGATTGGCCCAGGTGATCGAGTAGGCATTTGTTTGGATCGTTCTTTTAACTTGATGATTGGCCTATTGGGAATCCTGAAAACAGGGGCGGCCTATGTACCCATCTCACCCCAATACCCTATTCATCGAATCGGCCACTTAATAGAGGATGCCCAGTTGAAGTATGTTTTGACTGATGCTGCGAATCGTGAACTAGGGGCTAATTTCCCTAACACTAAATGGCTATACGAGCATTGGGAAAAAATAAATGGTCAAGCGACTACTAAAGGCTCAAATCTCCAATTGCCTACTGCTACAGATACTGCCTATCTACTGTATACCTCTGGCTCAACGGGCCAGCCCAAAGGGGTGGTAGTCGCCCATGAGAGTTTAGCGAATTATTTGCTTTGGGCAAAGGCTTATTATACGGAGGGACAGGCTATTTCTATGCCTTTATATACCAATATGGGTTTTGATTTGACCCTTACTTCTTTGTTCCTGCCCCTTATTTCTGGTGGTCAAGTGATCATTAGTAAAGAAGAAAAAGAAGGCAGTGCAGCCCTTTTATCCGTCCTCGCAGATCAGCGCATTAAT
>JBCBDH010000326.1:0-7198 GCA_038529855.1 Bacteroidota bacterium
ATAATAGAAATTCCATTACGAATTTCTGCATTTTTTCCACGGGAAAAAGCCTTTAAGTGATAGTTCGGGACCCAATTAAAATCAATGCTAACGTTATGTGGTCAACTATCACTTAAAGGCTTTTTCCCGTGGAAAAAATGCAGAAATTCGTAATGGAATTTCTATTATGATTCGTGCATATTTGTTTGCTAGAGCGCTTCATAAACAACAAAAACAACTCAACATGCTGCAACTTTACCTAAAAAACACACTTTTCTACTGTCTTTTATTCTGCCTTTTCTCCCTCACCTCTACACAAGCACAAAATACTACAAATAGTGAAAAAGCTTGCCAGCTAGCGCTAGAGCAGCTGGCAGAGAATTATGCCAATCCTTCCCAAGAAGAACAACGAAATGCCTGCAACTACATCGACGATATCTTTACTTCTGTTTCTGACTATTGCGAAATGCCAGAGGGTTTTTCAGCGCGCATCGCAGGCAATAGTGCTCGACTGAGTTGGAAAGAAGTAGCCCCTGCTATTTATTATCAAATAGGTTATACCGAAATCATAACAGGAAGCTCCCATATCACCGAAACAGATGCTTCGCAATATACTTTTATTAATTTACCCGAAGGCATCTATCTGTTCTCCGTACAGGCGGTTTGTGGAGAAGGTGGTACTTCCCCTCCTGCCTTCCTAGTAAAAATCATCATTGGCGATATCGCTGTCATCAGTCCAGCACCTATTAACGATTGTGAATGTCCCGAACAAACCACCATATTTGCTGGCAATCTGAATGGGAATGATCTATTGCTGTCCTGGCAAAGGCCCTGCAAAAATAACAAATACTATCTATCTATACATGCACAAAATACAGTAACTGGTGATAACATTATCGTTAACCTCAGTCCTGAAATCAGTCCTTCTGGCGTAGCACTCAACCTATGCAGCCACAATGAACCTCCTTTGAGCATCAGCGGTACCCAGGTGGTTGTCAATGATCCAACTGACCCTATATTAACCATTGCTTTTTCTCACTCTTTGGGTATCCTATTAGCTAATCAGCACCCCGACTATGATTTCTATGTATCTCTTCAAAAGTGCTGCTCAGAGGAGAGTGATGATGGAGGCAGCCATCGCAACAGTAATTTACTATCAAGCACCAATAAACCAGATGCAACTACATTAATCAGTCAACCAAACCCTTTTTCCCAGCAATTGGAATTGATCTTCACCCTTCCCCAAAGTTCAGCGGTGAGCATTCGACTTTTTGATAGTTCGGGCAGAGCCATGAAAACCTTGTTGAATAAACAACAGACAGCAGGGAGTCATTCATTAACCGTCAATACGGGAGACCTCCCTGCCGGACTTTACTTTTTAGAACTACAGAATGCCGAACAGCGATTGATCCAAAAGCTGATCAAAACCCATTAAACCAGGGCCCTGAAAAACAAGATCGCTTACCGCCCTCTTTCTACAAGTTAGGAAGAGGAGCGGTAAAGTTCAAAGATATTCAAGAACTTTCCGTTAGACTAAAACCCTAAATGTAAAAAACAAGCGATGTACATTTCATTGCTTGTTTTTGTTTTTCAACCGATGGCCCTTCTACGGGGAAGTGCTTGAAAACCACCAAGCACGAATTAGAAGTACGAATGATTTTAGCCCTATCCTAAAACATCTTCGTCTGCCCATTTCCATTATCCGATTTCAGATCAAACTCAATGGTATCCCCTGCTGATAGATTGGACTTTTCAGTTGCCTTAGACAGCACCTCCTTGACTGCCGTAATCTTCCGCCCAATGAGTTTATTGCCCAATGCCTTCCAACCCTTGACATCAATAAAGTCTGCCAAATCCAACTCATAGGTATCCGTTTGGTTCTTTTCGCGAACATTATAACGAACAGAAGGAGCTTGCTTAGTGGAGGCAAAGTAAAGTTTAGAACTCTTGTGCTCTGTCAAGAATTGGAAACGTTGATTATTGGTATTGGTTTCAACTTGGAACCGCTTAACCATCGTCCAGCCTTTATTGCCTTCAAAATAAATGGCGCTCACCACCATATCCACCTCAAATTTCCGAATCTCCAATAATTGCTTAGGTTCAAAACGCTTGCTTAAGTCAAAGTCCAATATCTCATAAGAACCATCTGTATAGAGACAGAAAATGGTATCCCCTGTATCAAAATCGCCAAGGAAGACCCCTCTTTCATCCGTATTCAAGCGACCACTCACTTCGTCCATCCATACTTTGATGGCACCAAGGGTCGACTGTCCTCGCTCCTTTTGTGTAATTTTTCTTACGGGATAACGCGTGACAATATTACCCTGTGAGCCACGTCCTTTGATGGCAATTTCGTCAAAATTGAAATCCAATATCTTCTTCTTGGCGCGGGAACCTTGTGAGAGCTGCACGGTGACGATTTCTGACTCACCATTGGGATTAGCAGTAAAATAGAGCAGTTTGGAGCCCTTTGTTCCCTTTGTCAGGTCATACTCCTTATCTCGTGTCACAGCAGTGATATTAAAGCGCTTGGCCATTGTCCTGCCAGTCTTCCCATCCAGGTAGACCATATTATAAGTTGTTCTTTCATCTCCTTTCTTCCACACCGCTACATGGATGATATTTTTACCCACAAAAACCTTATCGGAAATCCGCGATACCTGACACTTGCCATCTTTGCGAAACACAATCACATCATCTATATCCGAACAGTCACAAACGAATTCCTCTTTTTTCAGCCCAAAGCCAATAAAGCCCTCTTTGCGGTTGACATAGAGCTTGGCATTATTGGCCACTACCTGAGTAGCCTGAATAGTATCAAAAGTAGTAATTTCGGTACGGCGCTCCCGCCCCTTTCCAAACTTCTCCAACAAACGCTCATAATAGGCGATGGCAAAGTCTGTGAGGTGTTCCAGATCGTATTTTACCTGCTTGAGCTCCTCTTCCAAACGAGCGATCAGCTCGTCGGCCTTAAAGGCATTGTACTTAGAAATGCGTTTGATCTTGATCTCTGTTAGTCGAACGATGTCCTCTTGTGTGACATCGCGTAATAGGCGCACCCGCTTATCTCCTTTTTTGGGCTTATTCTTAGGCGTCACCACATATTTCTCCAATTCTCGATCAATGGTTTCAATCACTTCTTCCCAGCTTTCACACTCTTCAATTTCCCGATAAATGCGGTTTTGGATAAAGATTTTTTCTAAGCTGGCAAAATGCCACTTTTCCTCCAACTCTCCTTTCTTAATCTCCAACTCCATCCGCAACAGCTCGCGGGTATTTTCTGTACAAATCCGCAAAATCTCATTGACCGTCAGAAAATGAGGTTTGTCATCAATAATAACACAGGCGTTGGGAGAAATGGAAATTTCGCAATTCGTAAAAGCATAGAGCGCGTCTATGGTTACATCAGGAGATATCCCAGTTGCTAGTTCAATCAGGATTTCAACATCCCTAGCTGTATTATCAGTTACCTTCTTGATCTTGATCTTTCCCTTATCATTGGCCTTGATGATGCTGTCGATCAAATTGGAAGTCGTTGTTCCATAGGGCAATTCGCGAACAGCCAATGTCTTCTTATCCACTTGCTCAATACGTGCGCGGACCTTTACCTTTCCACCTCGCTTCCCTGCATTATAATCACGCACATCAATAAAACCACCATTCTGAAAATCGGGATAAATCTGAAAGCGCTTATTTTCCAGCACCTTAATAGATGCTTTGATCAATTCAATAAAATTGTGCGGCAGTATCTTCGTAGATAAGCCCACGGCAATCCCTTCCGCTCCCTGTGCTAGCAGCAGAGGAAACTTCATAGGCAGAGCAATGGGTTCTTTCTTCCGACCATCATAGGAAATCTGCCAATCCGTTGTCTGCCCATTAAAAGCCACCTCCAAAGCAAACTTCGTGAGACGGGCTTCAATATAACGCGCAGCAGCAGCACTATCCCCTGTACGAGTATCTCCCCAATTTCCCTGAGGGTCGATCAGGATATCTTTTTGTCCCATATTGACCAAGGCTGCACCAATCGCAGCATCACCATGCGGATGATACTGCATCGTTTGCCCAATGATATTGGCTACTTTGTGATAGCGACCATCATCCATCTCCTTCATGGCATGCATGATTCGCCGTTGTACGGGTTTTAGACCATCAAAAACGGCAGGTACAGCGCGTTCTAGGATTACGTAAGAGGCATAATCCAAAAAATAGTCCTGATACATGCCTTTTAAACTGAGTATAGCAAGCCCATCTTCCCCATTGGGAGTAGTTCCGTTTTCGTGGGTATCAAAGTCTTCTTTATTGGCCATAATATTCCTGATCTTATGTATTTCGTATCCCTATCCGACCTATGGGCCTAGTCGATAAGGTGCTTATATAAAAATGCAAAGAAAGCCATAAAGGTACAAAAAAGGGAAGAAAATATAAAACACTTTGTAAGTAAACCTAACTAATAAATCAACAAATTGTTTGATAATCAATTCCTTCTGCTTCCCTTTATGTTAAAATGAATTTGATGCTATTGTTTTGCCTTTCATCTGACGTTAGAAAAAGATTTTTTTATGTAAGTTGCAATAGGCTATACCGTAGCGCTTAGCCCCTTCGTTTAAATAGCCATCCATATTGGAAAAACGGAACCTTTTTCCGGTAATAGGCCACCTCAAGCAGCATTCTAAAGCTTTTTCGCGTTTGCCTTTCAGGTGACTAATTGCTAGAGACGAAGCTTTGGGCTTCAAAGGTTCTGGATCAACCGTTCAAAAAGAAACCATGGATATCGCTTTGCCATTGCGGCATGAAGAGCAAGATTTCATCACGGCCTGTATCCGAAAAGAGAAATGGGCACAAAAACAGCTGTATGAGGATCACTACAGCAAGATGATGGGAGTCTGCCTTCGCTACGCCAATAACAGAGATGATGCATTGGATATCCTACACGAAGGTTTCATCAAAGTCTTTCGCAATATTGCTAAGTATCAGGCAGGGACTTCGCTTTCCGCTTGGATACGCCGCATCATGGTCAATACCGCTATCGACTACTACCGCAAAAGTATTCGTCGACGGACAGAAGACATTGACCAAGCTTTTCACCTAAGTACGAATGAGGCTAATGCCATCAGTAAGTGTAGCGAAAAGGAGATTCTTGCCGCTGTACAAACGCTGTCGCCAGCCTATCGAGCTGTATTCAATCTCTATGTCATTGAAGGTTATTCGCACAAAGAAATTGCCGATATCCTCAATGTCACGGAAAGTACCTCGCGTTCCAATCTGGTTAAAGCCAGAACGAAATTAAAAGCAATATTGACTGCCAAGCAATACAGTTATGGAGAATAAGGACTTTGATCAATTTATCAGAGATCAATTGGATGGACTCGGCGAAAACTGGGCACCTGGCAATTGGGATTTGTTTGAGCAAAAGCTCAATCAGCAAATACCCGATTCTAGCCAGGAGGACTCCTCGCTCTTTGATCAGTTGTTGAGCGAAAAGCTGGATCAATTGGGCACAGAACCAACGGTCGGCGATTGGGACTTGATGTCTGAACGCTTGGACGCTGAATGGGCGAAGCCCGATTTGGAAGAAGTCTATCTCGATGGAGTTGCCTATGAAAATTTGACCAACCTAGCCCCTCCTTATAATCCTAGCCACTGGAAATTGATGTCTGAGCGTTTGGATGCCGAATATTCGCTTCGCCTCAAATTGTACAAATACAAAATCACAGAGGTCGCGCTGATGCTATTGGCTATTTTCACCCTTCTACAGTATGTTCCACTTCATCAGGAATTGGGGCAATTGGCCAAGATCGGTAAGAAGAATACACAACAAGAACTAGCGATTGTACCCTCTACTACTACCGATGCTACACTCGCAGAAAAAACCATCCAAGCTGATCTTAGCACTACTCAAGTACAGGAGCGATTTGCTGATACCCAATCCGCTCAAGTACCAACTAACCAAAGCCAACAAATTAGCAGCAATGTAGCCTTGGCATCGACAGGTGCTTCTGATGCAATAACAGCTACCATACAAGAAGAAGCTCATGTAGATAATTCACCAACCACTGCTAAAGCTGCCAATCATTCAGAAAACTCAGATGATCCCTGGGATAATTCTGTGGACCTGTTGCCCATCAAAAAAGCCACCCTGTCCCAATTGCTTCCAGAGGGGATAGCTAGCCAAGCGGGTTTGACGCTGCAGCCTGGCATCAGCGATTGGGCAACGATGCCTACCATTTCGTCGCCACGGCTGGCCCTTGATGAAACAACACCAGCGCTCCCCAATCAAAGCGATCAACTCCATCAAAAGAAAACCAGGCTGCGCATTGGCATGTTTGCTTCTACTGAGGCTAATTACATCATGACGCCTTATAATACCAGCAGCCTACTTCCTTCTTATGACCAGTTTTTCCTTGGTTATGGTGGTGGTTTGAGTGTTTCTTTCCAATTTAACCGTTGGGAGATCGAGACAGGGGGTGTCTTTTCCTCTATGTATTATACACCTGAGCGCTATCGGGTATCTATCTCTGGGGAGTTTGAAGAAGGGTTCTCTTCCATTGGCTTTAAAGATGCTCAATTGGAGATTTTGCGGATTCCACTTAACCTGAGTTATACCTTCTTTCAGAAGAATCGCTGGAACATTTATGCGATGACTGGTGCAACGGTCAATGCAGCTATTTATACCAATTACGACCTACAGGAAGTCTATCCTGGCAGTCGCAACTCCTTTAGTGCTTCTCCTATACCTGGCCCCCCTGATGGTGGTGTAAGCATTGTCCAGGAGGAAAAAGCTCGATATAAGGGCTATTTTGAAAGTGGCAGTTTGGAAGACAATCTTTATTTCTCTGCCAATATTGGTCTTGGCATAGAGCGGGTGATGAGTAGACGTTGGAGTATTTTTGTCCAGCCGCTCTATCAGCATACCTTAAAGGGTAAAGGATTTGGGCCTAATGAAGATCGCTTTAATCACTTATCTACTTATTTCGGGGTAAGAGCTAATCTAAAGTAAAAGCTTGCCTTATCACGGCTTCTTTTCCAGTATTGTATAAAGGTCTGCTCCAAATAACCGATGTCCTGCCTTTACATAGTTCACTTCAATATGGGTATAAGGTGCAACTATCTCGGCAATGGCTTTAGGGCTAATGACCTGATCCTTTTCTCCTAAATAGATTTGAATGGGAAGTTGGTGGGTAGTTAAGCGCTGCTCGAGTTCTCTCGCCTTAGATGCATT
>JBCBDH010000327.1:0-7167 GCA_038529855.1 Bacteroidota bacterium
TAAGGTAGCCGTCAGGCGGTTGGTCTTGTCATTGAAGCTAAAGGCACTGGTCGATTTGCCATTGAGGGAAACCTGAATATCGCCTTTATTGCTTACATTGGTCACCTGTGCCTGTAAAGTGATGCGGGCCTTTTTACTCGTACTATTGTTGGATGGTTGACTTATACTTACCTTGGGTGGAGTAGCCGTTGGGACAACAACAGGTTTATAAGTTACCCTTACCGCATCTTCGTCCTTTCCGTTCTCATTGCTTACGCTCACCTTAATGCTGTTTGCCCCTTCTTTCAAGGTCAGTGCCGCTGTCAAATTCCCACTACTACTGCTAAAACTGAATCCAGATACAGTTTTTCCATTCAGGCTCACTCGAATACTTCGCTTGTCGCTGATATTGGTAATCTTGGCCTTTAAATCAACTTTGGCCTTTTGCGTAGTGCTGTTATTACGCGGTGCGCTGATATTGACTGTTGGCGGTTTGGGGCTAATAGCTGGGCGATAAGTCACCCTTACGGCATCCTCATCCTTACCATCGTCATTACTGGCGATTACTTTAATGGTATTGGCGCCTTCTTTCAAAGTCAATGCGGCAGTCAGGTTACCATTGCTGCTAAAGCTAAATCTAGAGACTGATTTTCCATTTAAGCTCACTCGAATAGCTCGCTTATCCGTGATATTGGTGATTTTAGCCTTTAGGTCGACTTCTGCCTTTTGCGTAGTGCTGTTATTGCGCGGTGCGCTGATATTGACTGTTGGCGGTTTGGGGCTAACAGCTGGGCGATAAGTTACCCTTACGGCATCCTCATCCTTACCATCGTCATTACTGGCGCTTACTTTAATGGTATTGACTCCTTCTTTTAAAGTCAATGCGGCAGTCAGGTTACCATTGCTACTAAAGCTAAATCTAGAGACTGACTTCCCATTTAAGCTTACTCGAATAGCTCGCTTATCCGTGATATTGGTGATTTTAGCCTTTAGGTCGACTTCTGCCTTTTGCGTAGTGCTATTATTGCGCGGTGCGCTTATGCTGACCGTTGGCGGTTGTGGGACTACGGCAGGGCGATAAGTCACCCTTACAGAAGCATCGTCCTTCCCATCCTCATTGCTGGCACTAACTTTAATGGTATTGGCGCCTTCTCTAAGACGGAGGTCAAGCGTCAACTGACCAGAGCTGCTGCTAAAGCTAAAATTAGAAATGCTTTGGCCATTCAAGCTTACCTGGATATCTCGCTTATCAGAGACATTGCTTATCCTTGCGATGAGCTCTGTATCTGGATTTTGAGTGGTGCTATTATTACTAGGTGCTGTAATTCGCACAACTGGTGGCCTTGGCTCTTCGACTACAGGTGCCTTGTAAGTAACGTTTACTTGTGCTTCGTCGCGACCATCGTCATTAGTAGCGATCACCTTGATGGTATTACTACCTTCGCGCAAATCGACATTGGCTTTAAGCACGGTATTGCCATAGCTGAAATTGCTTACATTGCTACCATTAACGAGTAGTTGAACATCTCTCTTATCATCGACATGAAGAATCTTGGCTTCTACCGCAATGCGATCTTCATCAGTCGTCGTATTGTTACTGGGCTTGCGAATACTCACTTTAGGTGGACGAACGGGGTCGATATTGACCTGCTCGTAATTGATACGTACACTGGCCTCATCCTTACCACCTTCATTTTCAGCGATGATCTTTACGCGATTATCTCCTTCCTCTAAGCGAATATCAGCGCTGAAGAAATCTCTTGAAGGATTAAAACTAAAGTCATTATTCGTTCGGCCATTTACGATAAAGCGAATTTGGCTTTTGCGATCTACATTTCTGATGGTGGCTTCAATGCGCTGTCGATCGCTATTGGTCGTTGTAGAATAGCTGCCTGGGCGCGTGATGTCTACTTCTGGCGCTCTAATATCAACTGGTGGGTCGACGATGGGCTCATCGTAGTAGATGACGAGTTCTGCGCGATCCTCTCCTGCATCGTTAAAAGCAGCAATCAACAATTCATTTCTACCTGGACGAAGTCTGGCATCGGCCATCAAATAGTTGCGGTCATAATTAAAATTGCGGAGGCTATTACCATTGAGTTGATAGCGGATATTTTCCTTCCGATCAACATTATCGATTCTGGCCTCTATTGGAATGCTTGGGCTATTTGTTCTGTAGGGATTACTATTGGGGCGGGTAATTCGCACCCTTGGCGGCTGCTCCTGAAAGCGCTCTTCAAAGATCACAACAGCTCTATCCTCATCTCTTCCCACCTCATTCAGTGCCGTAATCTGAATATCATTCTCTCCTCTACTCAGACGAACATTAGCTCGGAAGCTACCACTGGATGGATTAAAGTCAAAATTGCGGACACTGCGCCCATTGTAGATAAAACGGATGTCCTCTTTGTTGCGTACCTCCAAAACGCTTGCTCGCACCTGGAAATTCTCCTCATTCGTTCTGTAGCGATCATTAGGAGGATTCGTTATGTTGACTTCGGGTCGACGGCGGTCGCCAGGGGTATCGTCGATGATGGCATCCTGATACAATAGAATAACCTGTTTTTGATCTCTACCAACGGCATTAGTCGCTGTGATCACAAATTCATTTCTGCCCACGTCTAATATTACATTGGAAGAGAAACGCTCGCGGTCAAAACTAAAATCGACTCTTCTTCCATTAAAACGGGCATCAATATCCATTGCACTGTTGACATGCTTGATGCGGGCAGCAACAAAGGCATTGGGGCTAGGGCTGCTATATGGATTGGTGCGAGGTTCTGTAATGATGATTTCTGGTGCATTCTGTCTGGGTGGGGCAGGGTCCACAATCCAGCGCATATGCAGGGAGGTGTAATGATGTATGTCATTATTTCCAGTCAGCGACTGGTCATTATTCCACTGGTGACCATCTAGTATATCATTTCTGGCAAAAGTCACTCGATGGCCAATACCCATAGAGAATCTTGGATTGAATTCATAGCCCAACTCTATGCCTAGAGAGGGCATTATACGGAGTTTACCGCCGTCATTAAAACTGTGGGCATTGGTTTCGTATTCCCCATCGAGGATATTATTCTGTAGTTGATTTCTGCGGGAGGAGACGGAGCGCATGGTGTCAAAGCCCTCATAAGCAGTGGCATAGGTCCCTTGATCATCGAGTTGGTCGATTTTGGTTTTGTACCAATCCAATCCAATTCCGCCATAAAGGGCTAGGATGATCTTTTTCTGCTCTCGTAGTCGATTAAAGGTAATGACCCCTTCCAATCCTAGTTCTGCTAGGTCTGTTCGATTATTATGGAAAACAAAACCTGGGCCGCCAGCGGCACCGCTGTAATTGGCATTGCTGTCTGTACCATTTAGGGCATCGTTAAACTTGATGCCATAAGAGCGCGTATGGCCGAGGCCATAGCTGCGGGTGTAAAGGGCACGGCCGCGAAGATCAAAGGCAAGGGGAGCGCCAGGTTCGTAATATAGGTTCTTGGCTAGGGTCAATCCACCACCGTAGCCATCCAAAAGTAAAGGTACATCGCTGGATTGGTAGGCGAGGCCGCCATTGATGCCAATGGTCCAATGGCCAGGCTGTCGGGTGTAAATGGACTGTTGAGCAGATGAGGGGCTTATTCCGATCAGAAGGAATAGCAGGCTGCTGATGATTTGAATGGTCCTTTTCATAGACTGGGCGTTGTAGATGTTAGTCAAAAATGGTTTTGATTTATGGCTTAAATAAATGCTGGGTCTTTACTATTATAGACCGCTTTTTTGATCAAAGTATACCTTTTTATGGGTTCAAAAAAGTTACAGCCAACTGTAATTTTAAGAAAAAAAAGTAGGGTGAAAATGATGGAGCGCGGAATGTTTAGTAGACTTCAAAAGCTTAGTTTAGTGTTTAATTATCTGGTAATCAATTAATTAGGTTGTTTATTATTTTTAGCGATAAAATCGTCGCAGAATATATGCAATAAAAAACACTTGTGTTAAATTTTTATGCGAATGAATTCATATTTAACGCTTCATTAAAGTATTTTAACGCTCTCCTTTTAGGGTATTTAGAAAGGCGAGTAGCCCCTGTGCGGATTTGAGTAAATTGTTGACGCTTAAAAAGACAAAATAATAATTTAGTAAAAATTGCATTTATACCCTTTTTTACGGAAATTTACGTTCTCTTTGGACCAAAAATACCTTACAGATTAGTATAATTTAACTATCTTCGTAGCGGAACTTAGAGCCACATCTCAAAAACCCTCCCTTATTACTCTCTGAACTATGCTATGTAGTCCCATTTTGGCTACTTATCATATTCGTCTTATCAAAGCATCAGAATATGCCCATGAACTAAAAGTTTACAAACAATGCTTAAACAGACACTGCTTTTATTTTGGATCGCACTTTGTGCGACCACGATCTTTGCGCAAGACTATAGAGAAATAGATGGATACGGAAACAATCTTCAAAACCCAGAGTGGGGGGCAGTGGGAGCACATCTACTCCGCATTACCTCTTACAGCTATGCAGATGGCATATCCGCTCCTGCAGGTTTTGACCGACCCAATCCACGAACTGTTAGTAATAGTCTATATGCTCAAGAGGGTGAACTATTGCCCGATACGCTAGGTCTTAGTGATTATCTCTGGGCCTTTGGCCAATTTGTCGATCACGACATCACCCTAGTCCCTAGTGATTTGACAGAATCCATTGGTATTCCCGTAGCTTTTCAGGATGAACACATGAATCCATTGGGTTTGTTTCCTGTATTTATCCCTATGAGTCGTTCTTTAGCGGCCTACGGAACGGGTACTGATGAAGACAATCCAAGAGAACACTTTAATGAAATTACCTCCTTTTTGGATGGGTCCAGTGTTTATGGTTCTGACTCTACATTGGCGGCCTATCTTCGTTCATTCAGTGGTGGAAAGTTGAGAACTTCTGCTGGTAATTTGATGCCTTTCAATACCCTTACTGGTGAAATGGATGATCCGATTGACGAGACGGCGCCTCCCATGGAAAACGAAAATCGCTTCAACGATTTGCTGTTTATGGCTGGAGACGTAAGAGCCAATGAAAATCCTTTGCTTTTAGCTTTCCATACCATATTTGTGCGAGAGCACAATCGCATTTGCGATACGCTTATCGTTAAACATCCCGATTGGTCAGATGAGCAGATTTATCAATTTGCGCGCAAATTGAATGGTGCTTATCTCCAAAATATCGCCTTTTATGAATGGTTGCCAACGATGGGCGTCCATTTACCAGAATATACGGGCTACGATCCCAATATCAACCCCAATGTTAGTAATCTCTTTTCTGCGGTGGCCTTTCGGTTTCACTCGCTGATCAATAGTAATATTTTGCGTATTGACGAGGAGGGGAATACTATTCCAGCGGGTCACCTATCTTTAAGAGAAGCCTTTTTTGAGCCTTTTGAAGTAGTCAATGGGGGAGGGCTCGACCCCTTGTTTAAGGGAATGGGCGTTCAGGTCCAGCAGTCTTTTGATACTAAGCTGGTTGATGATTTACGCAATTTCCTATTTGGTCCTCCAAATTCTGGAGCAGGTGGTCTGGACTTGGCTTCTATCAATATCAATCGAGCGAGAGAAAGAGGAATTCCCGATTTCAATACCATTAGAGAAGATATTGGTATGGCTCCCTACAGCCGTTTTGATGAAGTTTGTGCAGAAATAGCGGTGAGTGATGAAATGGAAAGCTTGTATGGAGATATGTATACCATTGATCCCTTTGTAGGACTTTTGGCAGAAGATCACGAACCTGGTGCGCTTTTCGGAGAAACCATGATCAAAATCATTAGAAATCAATTCACTGCTCTGAGAGATGGAGACCGCTTTTATTTTGAGAATGATCCCATGTTCTCTGAAGAAGATATCGCAGATATTAGATCGACAACCATGCGCGACATTGTTATGCGGAATACAGATATCACGATTCTACAGAAGAATGTTTTTATCGCTATGCCGCATGATTCGATCTGTCCAGCTATCAACGAAATAGCCCCTCTGGCGGGTTCTGTAAAGACAGAAAATGGCATTCCTATCGCAGATGTAAGCCTCGATTTGGAGGATCAGAGCCTTGGTGCAACGACGGCGATGAGCTCAGAGCTTGGGGTTTATGCGATCAATGATCTGCCCACTTGTAATGATTATGATGTACGTGCCTACAAAAATGACAATCACATCAATGGCGTTTCTACTTATGATATCGTTTTGGCTACCTGGCATATCCTAGGGGCTCAGCCGCTCGACTCGCCTTATAAGATCATTGCTGCTGATATCAATAACTCTGGTTCGATTACAACCAATGATTTGATCGAGATGCGTCGTCTCGTCTTGTTTTTGACGACTGAATTTGCCAATACTACCTCCTGGCGCTTTATCCCAGCAGATTACGAATTCACCAATCCACTTAATCCATTGGCTGAGGACTTTGAAAAAGCAGTCGCCATTAGTAGATTGACCGAGTATTCCAAAGCTGATTTTATTGGGGTGAAAATGGGGGATTTAAACGACAGTGCGAATCCCAATCTATTGCAAAGTGCAGAGGAGCGCAGTTTTGGAGAATATACCTTCAAAACCCAAGATCGCGAGTTTGAAGCAGAGGAGCTGGTCCATGTAGATATTTATGCTGGAGGAATGGAAAAGATGGAAGGCTTTCAATTTGCCCTGGAATTTGATACGGCTGCTTTGACGCATATTGGCAATGAGGCGCTTTCTTTACCCAATCTTGGTGATGCTAATTTTGCCTTGCACCAAGACAAAGGTTTATTGGCTTGTAGCTGGAATGGCCACACTACGGAAGAGGAAGCTCCTTTATTCCGCATGAGCTTCCGCGCCAAGCGCAATGGAAAATTGAGCCAATCCATTGGTTTTAACGCTGCACTCAGAGCCGAAGCCTATAATCAATCGCTGGATCTAATGGATTTGGAATTGGCCTTTACCAACTCTGATACAGTAGCTACTAATGACATGGTAGATTTCCAGTTGTTCCAAAATATGCCCAACCCATTTCGGGAAAACACCACGGTTCGTTTTTACCTACCAGAAGATGCAGTTATTCAGCTAAGTATTTATGATGCCAATGGCCGATTGATCCATAGCGAAGATGGCAATTTCAATAAGGGCTATAATGAGTGGAGTATTACTTCAGATGAAGTGAAGCGTACTGGTATTTTCTACT
>JBCBDH010000328.1:0-7105 GCA_038529855.1 Bacteroidota bacterium
TGTGGAAATGGAGGCACTTTATATGTGCGTTACCGCCCCTGTCAATACTTCTTTGAAGTTTTCGGTGGTTAGCAATCCATAATGAGTTGGAGGATACTTCCTCTGTGTTATGACTCAATTGACAGGGCAAGAAGAAATAAGGGTTACTTTTTATTCCCACATTTCTCTTGCCCTGCTTTTGCTAATCAATAAATAGTAAGTTGATCTAACGATTACTGCAATAAGACAAATTTCTTTTACAACCTGATCATATACCCTACATTCAGATTCACATTCCGATTTTGGGAAGTATTAAAGCGATCTGCATCCTTAAAGCCTAGGAAAAAATCGGTATTGAGGAAGACTTGATGAGGACCAAAGGCATAGGCTACTCCAAAGGTATTGTACCAGCCATGATCCCAACGATTTAGTCGGGAGTTCTCCCCTAGCGGAACCTCATCAGATATGACACTACCATCCGCAAAATTCGTAAATTGCTCTTCCGCACTAGCCAAGTAAGAAAAACCATAGCCTGTCCGAGCAATAATCTCAAAAGGACTTTTGAATAGCGGGATATTAGCGCTACACATCAAGGGCATTTCCACGTAGTTCAAGAGCAATTTGGTATCGCCTGTAAAAATGGGTTCCCAACCAGGAATACAGGCCGCTCCTCGACGAACAAATCCTGGTTCTACCCCAAGGCTAATGTAGCGATGAATGCGATAATAGGCCAGTGCAGAAATATTGAAACCATCGATGTGTATCTCAGCATCTTCAGGTAGGTCCACATCGCCATAATCTTCCCAGGCTCGGGTAAAACCTCCTTCTACACCAAAGGAAAATTGGGCTATTGCCATTGGACTCCAAGCCAATAGGGCAAAGAAAATCATTGATTTTATAATACCATTCATTAGGATAAATTTTAGCTTTTTTATAAAAATTAAGCGGTTTATGAGTAAGGCAGGGATCATTGTCGGACTGACCCCGCTGTCGTTGGCACTTTGGCGTAAAGGCAGGGCTCATTGTCGGACTGACCCCGCTGTAGCGGGGAGTCAGTCCGACAGGGCAGTCCCGCTATAATCGGATTAAATAGCCCAAATTTAGATTTAGATTGCGGTTGCGGGATTGGTTGAAGCGATCGGCATCCGTCAGGCCAAAGTAGAAATCACTGTTGAGATAGATCAAATGCGGGCCAAAGGAATAAGCTAGGCCCAAGCTGTTGTACCAACCATGATCCCATCGTCTAAAATCAGACCCCGCGCCGAGTGGAACATCTATTGGTGTAATGCTGCCATCAGAAAAATTCATAGTCTGCCTTTCGGCACTCGCCAAATAGGAAGCACCATACCCCGTGCGGGCCATCAGTTCAAAAGGACTCTTAAATAAAGGAATATTGGCACTACACATCAAAGGCATCTCTACATAATTAAGCAATAATTTGGTATCGCCATCAAAAATTGGCTGCCAGCCAGGTTCGCAGGCCGCTCCCCGACGAATAAAACCAGGTTCGACCCCAATGCTAATGTAGCGATGGATGCGATAGTAAGCCAGCGCAGAGACATTAAAACTGTGGATATGGATTTCGGCATTATTAGGTAGGTCTATATCGCCATAGTCCTCCCAGGCCCGCGTATAGCCTCCTTCAACACCAAAAGTCAACTGCGCATAAGCTATTGGACTCCAGGCCAATAAAGCCACAAAAAGAGTAGCTTGAATAATTATTCTCATCTTACTAGGATTTTAGCTTTTTGAATGAATAGCTTTGTGTTGTAGACGAGAGAATTTAAATCAAACGTTGCCCATACAAGTGTTAATAAAACATTAAGAAAGGAGTTTTTCCATTTTATAGTGCTTGATGGATACCTCCGTAAAGGGCTTTCCAACCTTTTGATAGTTTAGTTTTTCATAGAATGGAATAGCGATATCTCGGGCATTGAGTTCAATGCAATCAAAGCCCGCTTTTTGGGCATAGACTTCTGAGGCAGCGACCAATTGTTTGCCTACTCCTTTCCTTTGCCAAGTCTCCGCCACGGCTACCTGCTGCATCTTAACCCGCTGGTCATTCAAAGGAACCATAGTCAGGCAACCTAACAAACGCCCATCTTCGTGATAACAAGCCAGATGAGTGTAAGCAAATTCCTGGCTTAGATCTTTGGGTTTAAAATCCAGCCCTAAAGGTTGTCTGAGGATACGATCGCGCAGGGCGATGGTTTGATCATAGGCTGGAGTAGCAAATTCAATAGGGATAACGTACATCATAAGGTGGATATAAAAACAACATTGGAAGCCCGATCCATTCCAATCGAGACTTCCAATGATAACAAACAACAATGAGGATTACAAAACAGTAGCACTGAATTATCAGCACTTCATTTAAAAATCGTCAATCAGTTTTTTCTTCATTTGATCAAACTCCTCGTCGGAGATGATGCCTTTTTCTTTTAGTTCGCCCAATTCCTTGAGCTTAGCAATGATATCAACGCCAGCATCGTCTACTTCGACCTCTTCCTTGGTTTCTTTGGCGGTAGGCTGGGTAGTGGGTTGAAAATCGCTTTTGGCCATTTCTTCGTTGGTTTCCATCTCATCCTTCATCTCTTTGGCGATGCGCTTGCCTTTCTCAAATTTTTCTTTGTAGTACTTCCGCAATCTATCTGGATCAAAATCCAGAATGGTTCCTCCTGACTCAAAATGCTGCTTAAATACCTCACCTAAAGCATAGGTGGAAGCACCTGCAAATATAGACACAGTCAATCCACCCAACATGGAGCCAATTCCAGGGATCATTTTGACTAGGCTCCCTGCGCCAAGGCGAGCAAGTGTTGTACTAGTCAGCGAAGTCACAATGGCCTTTCCCTGAGTTTCCTGAAAATCAATATCATATACTTTACACATCTGGCGAATCATATCCAGCTGTAAGGCACTCACAGCAAAAATATCGGCAATTAGCACAGGGATAAATCCTGCACCCATCGACCAAACGACGTGGTTTCTAATAATCGTATCTGCATGACTTGCACGCTCACTGGAAGAACTCATAACGGTATTTTTTACGGTTTTCAAAATCTTTTTAGCAATCTTTCTTTTTTTCACGACATGGATATTGGTGAATAAAAACAAAAACAATCTATTCCTTTTAGTGGCCAGCCACCCGTTTTTCTCGACCACCAAGGATCAAAATACGACGAATCAGGCGCAAAAGCTGGCTTCTCTCCTATTTTTCACCCACTTCAAGCCGAATCCCTTCACTGTGGCTGCTAAACTCTGGAGCATACATACACTGAATGGTGGATATGCCATTAGAGAAGTTGCCAGTATGGCTTACGCGAAGCGGATACTCAAATACAAAAGTACCCTTGGGCAGGTAATCGAAAAAGAAACTCGTCAATAGGTCGCGTGTGCTTTCATAATAGCCCAAACCACCTTGCCATTTGTACTGGCTAAGTACATTGATGGGCTCCAAACCACTTGCCCGCATATCTTTTAAGTGTACATACTCCATCGCTCGATCTACCCTCAGTTCAATGCGAACCTTCAATTTGTCGCCAGGCTTTAAATCAACACTTTCATCAATTGGCTGAAGTACGGGCCCTTTATCAGATCGCTTTTCGAGAAAGAGCTGTTTTTTGAGTTTTAGCGGTGTTTCTTCAAAGGAGGTAATCTTATCCAATTGCTCAAAATATTGCCAATAAACGCCTCCCCAGGCGACTACTTCGTTGGGATTTTCCACCTTAATCGTCGACATTTCCTTATTCACCTCTTCTCCTTTCCAACTGGTTTTGAAATAGCCCGTCCCAGCTTCTACCGTCAGTTGATCGGTTGCAACCTTTTGCCCACCAACCTCTATCTTGACCAGTTGATCTTCTAACAACCAATTATTGCCACGGCGAAGCAGGGCATAAACGGCAGCGGAAGTAGCCTTAGTTGTTTGCCAATGGGTCGTTTGTTTGTTTTTAAGTAGCCAAACTTTTAAATCATTGACGGCCTTGGCATCGCCAGCCACTTCATCAAATAATTCAATCATCAAAGCATGCTGCTCTATGGGCAATTGGTACCAATAGTAGCCCAATTCTGATTTCCAATACATCCCCAGCTCCTCACTCCGCATGGCGCGTTCGCGAAGCGAAGCTATAATTTTGGCTGGGACCGTTTGTTGACCAAAGCGATGCAGCGCCAAAGCCAGCATCCCCTCTAAATAATTGCCCTTACCCAACCAGTATTTCTCTGCTTGCCCCAAATAATAATCCCGTACCTCTCTTGATCGACCAGTAAAAGCTAAATCAGCAAAGAAAGAACGCGCATACAAATAATGGATAGCCATTTGATCGAGGTGATTATCGGAAAGCTTTCCTTTATCCTTCTTTTGAAGCCTTTCTTCTAAGCGTTCGTAATGATCAACTATTTTTTGGTCGATAAATTGAATAGCCCTTTTCAACAAACCAAATGCTTTGTCATTCTGTGTTAAATCCCCTGTTCCCAGTGCATCCAAATGCCCCATTCCTTCTACCAGATATTGGGTAATGTACCAATTCCCTCTTCCTCCAGGAAACCAACTAAAACTACCATCAGGCTGCTGTCGTTCCAAGAGCGTATTGAGCGCTTTGTCTTGTTCTCTACTCATGCGATTGAGGTCAAACAAGAGTCCAATGTTTTTCTTTTGTACTGCTTCTGACTGTGCTTGAAGTACCCAAGGGGTTTCTTCAATTAAAGCGGATTTGAGCGCTTGGTTTTTTGATAAATTACTTTGCAGTGCATCCGCATTCTTCCAGGCTTCAAATACCCGTTTGATCTTTGGATGAGCATTGGCAACGGAGGTTGCCAGGCTATTGGCATAAAAGCGATTAAAGACTTGCTCTGTACATTGATAAGGATACTCCATCATATAGGGCAGGGCCTGAACGGCATACCAAGCGGGATTGGAGGTAAACTCTAAAGTATAGCGATGATGTTTGAGGGTACTGGATGCGCTTTTTTCTTCTAATCCTTTAAAGACAAAGGTTTTGCTCTCTTTTCCGCTAACGGGGAGCGGCAGCGATTCCGTGACCATCATGCGATTGGTCAATACAGGTAGACTGCTTTCCTCCCCATCAGCATAAGACCCTGCACGGGCAATGACGCGATGCGTGATGGCCATGACCTTTCCCTCAGGGATTTTTAATCGCCAAGCCAGGCGGTCTGACTGACCAGCGGCTGCACTAAAATTGATTTCGCGCTGGGTATTTCCCAATAGTTCATCAACGGGCTGCATACTCAAAGCATCAAAGAGTTGTAATTCCGCTTGTCCATTTATGGTCGCCTCTGTTAGATTGCTGACCTTAGCGGTAAACTCGATTTCATCTCCCTCTCGCAAAAAACGAGGTGCATTAGGCTGCACCATAAGTTCCTTCTGGGTAATCACTTCATTGCGCGTAAAACCGTATTCCAGGGCTTGCGTATGAGCCATTCCCATAAAATTCCAGCGAGTGAGGGCTTCATTCATCTTAAATTTGAGGAGAATATTCCCCTCCGCATCCGTTTGCAAATCAGGGATGAAGAAAACAGTTTCTTTTAGATTAGTACGAACAGGATTGGCATTATCTGACTTGGGATCTTTCGTACTTCCTCCTTCATCTGCCTCATAGCTGTAAGCTTCTGTTTTGGCCTGCGCATTTACTGGCGATGGGACGGCGGCATCCATCATGGCCTCTGGTTGTGCCATTCCTGCGACATTATCCTGGGTAATGCTCAACATCCGATTACTTGTCCGACGATAAGCTTTTCCATATCTGCCAAAGTTGAACCATTTTAATCGGCGATACTGTCGATGGATCGTACTACCGTAATTAATCGACCGATAGCTATTAAATAGCCTTGCAGACATCAAATTAAAATTCCCTGACTGCCAACTCCCAGAGGTGTAGGCTTGGGGATAGAGGCTCATCTGCCAATTATGTGGAGTAAATTGATCCAGGGAAGCATCATACAGAGTAGCCACCATCTCCGCAGCAAGCCGATCTTTTTGCATCCCGCTGATCTTGATCTGCCATTCCTCTGCTGCACCAGGTTGGAGTTGATCTCTAAAGCTGAGGTATTCAAATTTGAGATCCTTATTGGTCCAAGGGACGATGATCGTTGATAGGGAGGTATTAAAGCGATTATCGAGCACATAGGTGAGGCGATAGTGCAAATTACCTCTATAGGCTTCTACGATGGGAAAGCGCAGCGATTGCATGTCCTTGACTTGGAGCCAGCGCTTTTCGATGATTTGCTCATTGTGGATCAATTCGTAAAATACTTGGGTACTTTTTTCTGCTCCCAAGGTTAATTTAGCCAACATCCCTGGTTCGTAGCTTGGCTTGTCCAACTGATTGAAGAGTTTTTCGCCAGAGGGCAATGTCTGATCATCCAAATCGTAGAGGATAAATAAGCGCTCTAGCTTTACTTCCTGCCCGTATTTATCCTTACTCAAAAGTGTAAGCTTGTAATGACCGATCGGCCATGTTGCTGGATCGAGCTCTAATTCCTTGTTTTTGTTTGTATTAAAACGGACAGCATAGACCGAATTGGCAATGGGCCAAGTATGGGGCTGATCTTCTTTTTTATAGACATCATTAGGAAAGTCTGCTTCAAATTCTTCTTTTGTCATGAGGTACTGATCGGGCTCTTGCCAAAGTCGCTTGCGGAAGACTTTGCCAGGACTTTGCAGGGCTTCAATTCTGATCTTTCCTTTGGCTCCCTCAAATTCATTATTGAGATTTAAGCTGTTGATGGTAAGGCTTCTCAAGCTATCTCGATTGACTTTTTCAGGAAGATCTATACCAATTTGTAGGGCGATATAGCCAACGATGACTTGGCCAGAAGTGGATTGGGTTTCCCCATTAATATCTGTGACATCAGCGAGTATTTCATACCTAAACTGGGGTTTGTCTTTAGCGGGGATCGCCGCATTGGGAATGGCTTCAAACTCAATGCTAAACTGTCCATTTTCATCCGTTGTGGTTCGACCATTGGCAATTTCCATTTGATCGCGGTCGTAGTAAGACCTCCGCCAATACCAAGGCAAATAGGGATAGGATACTTTTCTGACCACTCTATATTGGACTTCTGCCCCGTCAATATTATTTCCAGCAAATGCCGTGGCGGCTCCTTT
>JBCBDH010000329.1:0-7067 GCA_038529855.1 Bacteroidota bacterium
ACGATTTTGGTTTCTTGTGGATGAGCAGTGATAATGGGATCATGCAGTTGGAGAAAAAGACGCATAAGGTGAAGGTCTATCTGCCTTCTGATGGCATTAGCCATCGCGAATTTAATCGAGTGTCTCACCACATGGCCAAGGATGGTACCCTCTATTTTGGTGGCCTGAATGGCATCACCTATTTCCATCCCAAAGATTTTGTCGATCGCATCAATATGCAGCCTGATATTCCTCTATTGCTGACAGAATGCGCTTTGTATTCAGAAGAAAAACAACAGCAAGAAAATAGAATCTCCGAATTTTTACAAGACCAAAAAATCACCCTGTACCCAGGAGATCGACATTTACAGCTTCAATTTGCTTTATTGGACTATGGCAATTCAGATAATATCCAATACGTATCCTATCTCAATGAGGAAGCCTGGCAGATCGGCAAAGACAAAGGCATTAGCATCAATGCGCTTCCCTACGGTCAGCACCAGCTCAGGATCATGGGAAGAAGCAGCAATGGACTTTTTTCCACACAGGAGCTACTCATTCCCATCCATGTCCTCCAACCCTTTTATTGGCAATGGTGGTTTATTACGCTGTGTATCCTATCCCTCCTCTTATTGGTCTTTCTTTTTCAAAAAGTAAAAACCCAGGCCCTCATAAGGCGACAAGCAGAATTGGAACAAAATGTGGCAGAACGCACCAAAACTATTCAGGCACAGGCTGAAGAACTTCGACAATTAGACCGCACGAAATCCCGCTTTCTGGCCAATATTTCTCATGAATTTAGAACCCCGCTTACCCTTATTCTCCATACCCTTGGGCAAGAAACTTACCAAGTCAATTCTTTGCCCCAAGCCCAAACACACCAACAATCGTTTACCCCAACCGAAATCCAAATCATGCAGCGCAATGCCCACCGCCTGCACCAACTCATTGATCAGCTCCTCGATCTATCCAAACTCGAAGCGGGTAAAATGACCTTACAAGCTGAACGCGCTGATTTTGCCCAATATCTCCAAGCCCTGGTCGCCTCTTTCCAGCCCCTTGCCCAACAAAAGCAATTGGAGCTGAGCTATAGCACCGCTCTAGCCACCTGCCCCCTCCATTTCGATAGAGATAAAATCGACAAAATAATCTATAATTTATTGAGCAATGCCATCAAATTCACACCAGAAGGGGGGCAAGTAAAAATTCGGCTATTTAGAGATGAGGTCAATGCCATTGTGGAGGTAAAGGATACGGGAATGGGGATTCCCAAGGCAGATCAGCAGCGCATATTTGACCGTTTTTATCAAGTCAATGACTATCAAGATTATCGCTATGAAGGGACGGGTCTAGGATTGGCATTGGTGAAGGAGTTGGTAGAAATCCATCATGGCCGAGTAGAATTGCAATCAACAACTGGCCAAGGCGCCTGCTTTTTCATCTATCTACCTATGGGAGAAGCCCATTTAAAAGAAGCGGAAAAAAGACCAACTAATGGTCGTCACGAAACGATTCCTCCTCCCATTCATAAGCTGCCACAAGGCTCCAAGCCCTCAGAACAAGCAGAGGCCCCTATTCTTCTTATCATTGAAGACAATGAAGACCTACTCTATCATCACCAAAGCGTATTTGGTAAAAGTTATCAACTCCTTCTCGCCAAGGAGGGCCAAAGTGGTATTCAAATGGCTTTCAGCCGCATTCCTGACCTCATCATTTGCGATGTCATGATGCCCGACAAGAATGGCTATGAAATTTGTCAGGAACTCAAAAAAGATGAACGAACCAATCACATCCCCATCATCCTGCTCACTGCCAAAGCCAGTCAGGAAGATAAGATAGAAGGCTTACTCACTGGCGCTGACGATTACCTCACCAAACCCTACCAACAACGAGAACTCACCATTCGGATGCACAATCTCTTGGCCCAAAGAAAACGGCTACAAGAAAAACTCCAACACTACTCTGGCAAAGACAAAGCAAAAGATCGGAACCAGCGTCCACAGGAAATCTTTCTGGATAAATGCTTGACTATACTCGATGCGAATTTAAACAATCGCCATTTTGGTGTAGAGGAGTGGAGCCGAGCCATTGGTATGAGCAGAATCCAACTATTCCGCAAAATCAAATCCATTAATGGTCATAATCCCACCCAGATGATTCGCAGCTATCGACTGGAGAAGGCCCGAAAGTTATTACTCGAATCCGATCACAATGCCTCAGAAGTGGCCTATATGGTAGGCTTTAGTAGCCCCAACTATTTCTATAAATGTTTTAAAGACGAATTTGGCATCACCGTCAAACAATTTTTGCAAACAGCTCCATAGCCCCCTTATGGTAACCACAATGTGGTTGAGGTAACCTCAGTATACCCCCTACCCTATTCTGCGCTATTTTTACCCTTTTTTGAAACCATTTTGTACAGTATGCGGAATGGTATTCGATTCCATTCTGTCTACAAGCCACAATGTTGCCTCTATCTTTTTACCTCCATTCTACTAGCCTATCTTTTTTAAAAAATGCCTAAGCACAAGCTGGGTGATTATCGAATAATTTTAAATGGACTACATGGTATGAAAACACAACTATTTTCAATCCTTATTTTATCCGTATGGCTAGTTTATCCCAGCCTCGCTCAAAACAATCCAAGCGTTAGCGGGAGTCAACAAATTTGTAGTGGAGAAACGACTACCTTGACTGCTTCAGGGGCTACAGGAGCCAATTTCGATTGGTATGAGGTGGCCAGCGGTGGAACGCCCATTGCCAATACCGCCGCTTTTACCACCCCCACCCTGGACAGTACGACTCATTATTATGTCTCCCAAACTGTTGGCGCTTATACCTCTCCTCGAACATGGGTTGGGGTCTATGTAACGAATATTCCCAGTCCAGACCAGCCTTTTAATGTCAGTGCTAGCCCATCGGCCATTTGTATGGGGGAAAGCAGTTCATTGGTGGCGGCAGTGGATGCGACCAATGATCAAATCGTCAATTGGTACGATGCCCCTAATGATGGAAATCTAATCGCTTCTACGGATAGTGGAGTGGTTTTCACGGTACAGCCTAACACAACGAAAACGTACTATGCCCAATCTGAGTCTCGAACGGTCACCCTGACTTTTGATTACACGGGCAGTGTCCAGTATTTTACGATTCCCGATAATGTATTTAGTCTTGAGGTGGAAGCCTATGGCGCACAAGGGGGCGCTAATATAGGAGTTAGCCCTGCTGGTGGTGGTCAGGTGAATACAACACTGAGTGTGGAACCAGGAGAACAACTTGGTATTTATGTAGGTGGCCAGGGAGAAGGTTATTACTATAATAATCCCAACAACTATTGCAGAGGCGGTTGGAACGGAGGGGCTTTTTCCCAGAGTTCTTATGCTGGCGGTGGTGGTGGTGCGACGGATATTCGCATTGGCGGCAATGCTTATACGACACGGGTTCTTGTTGCTGGCGCTAGTGGAGGACATGGAAGTACGACTTCTTGTCCAAGCGGTGTTTATTATCAAGGAGATGGTGGTGCTGGTGGAGGATTGACAGGTAATATAGGTGGCTATTGTTGGCTACAAGGCAATAATCCAAGAGGAAAAGGCGGAACGCAAACGGCAGGAGGTGCAGGAGGAACTACTACTACTAGCAGTCGCAACGGCTACGATGGCTCCCTGGGGCAAGGGGGGCAAGGCGGTTTGCTGATTGCTGGTAATAATGGCGGCGGTGGCGGCGGTGGTGCTGGTTATTATGGCGGTGGCGGTGGTGCTTATAATGCTGGTGGCGGCGGCGGCAGTAGCTGGACTGATCCAGAGAGATGTACCAATACAAGCCATGCGCAGGGAGTTCGCTCAGGGAATGGCCAATTGATCATTCGATATAAAGCAACTGCTGATTGTGCAAGCAGTACAAGAACGCCAGTGACCGTGACGGTCAATCCTCTACCCAATCTGCAAGTTAGTAATGATAGCTTAATTTGTTTAGGCGATACCATTGAGTTACAGGTAAGCGGTGCTGACACCTACCTCTGGCCACACAGCAGCGAAAGCAACGATACGGTACAAGTGGCTCCAAACAGCCCTACGACCTATACCGTACAAGGGACTTCAAGTAGCACGGGTTGCTCCAATACAGCAGACATCAATATCACTATTCAATCCCTTCCCAATATTAGTTTAACACCAGATACCTTTGTCAATCAGGGCGCAAGCATTACACTCTATGCGGGCGGAACCAACCTTTATACCTGGTCGCCTGGTGGATCAACAGACACCACCATCACCGTTTCGCCTTCCGCTCACACCAATTACATCCTAACGGGAAGGGATACCCTGACGACCTGTAGCAAAGATACCAGTGTATGGGTCTCTGTGATTGAAGCCCTCTCCATCAGCGGTCTTACCCGCATCTGTGGAGGCCATACGACGACCCTATCAGCTAGCGCCTCCGCCAATGCGACCATCCATTGGTACGATGCCGCCAGTGGTGGTAATCTATTACACAGCGGTACGAGTTTTACAAGCCCCATATTAACCAGCAATACAACGATCTATGTCGAGCAGTCCATAGGTACCTATACCAGCAATCGACAAAGCATCTCCATCATCGTCACCCCAAGCCCCAGCACCTTAGTCCCCATCAATCTCCAAGTCAATCCCACAACGATTTGCGCGGGAGATAGCGCACAGTTGAGTGCGGAGGTAGATCATTCTCGAGGACAAAAAGTCTATTGGTATGATGCCTTGGAGGGTGGAAATTTAGTCCATGTGAGTGATAGTGGCGAAGTCCTGAGCATAGCACCTACCAGCAATACGACCTATTATGCCCAATCACAAGCAGAAATCTTTCAGGATACTTTTGAATGCACAAAAAGCGTACAGCAGTTTATTGTACCCGCAGATGTCTACACCATTCAGGTCAATGCCTTTGGGGCAAGTGGAGGAAATGGAGTGGACGGGCCAGGTGGACTTGGTGGGCAGGTGGAAGCGACTTTGGCCGTCACCCCAGGAGATACGCTCTATCTATATGTTGGAGAGAAGGGCGAGGGGCATCTCAATCCCAACACTTACGGCAGTAATAGCGGAGGCTGGAATGGTGGTGGATTTGCTTACAATTTTACCGCTGGTGGTGGTGGCGGTGCAACGGATATTCGAAAAGGGGGCACCCTTTGGTCTGATCGCATTTTAGTCGTTGGTGGTGGCGGCGGTGCGAGGGATAGTTGTACAGCAGATGGCCCAGTGGGAGGCGATGGTGGTGGATTGATTGGGGCAGCAGGTGGTGTTTGCGATGGCTATCCATCGACCAGAGGTGGACAGGGTGGAACACAGAGTGCAGGTGGAGCCAGAGGTTGTTGGGATGGCACTTCGCATTGTGGGGTTAATGGTTCATTGGCAAGAGGAGGAAGTGGCTATAGTTATTATCCCAATTATGGCGGTGGTGGTGGCGGTGGCTACTATGGCGGTGGCGGTGGAACCGTGCGTTGTGATGGCGGTGGCGGTAGTAGCTATACTGATCCTGATTTATGTACCCATGTTGTCCATCAGCAAGGGGTGAGAGATGGCAATGGTTTATTAATATTCGAGTATATCAAGGGAGAAAATTGTGCGGATTCCACCAGAATCCCAATTACCTTGACCGTGGCTCCACAAGCTCATTTGGTCACCATTGATAGCCTGACAACTTGTCCAGGCGTAGCCGTGGAACTCACTGCTAGTGGCGCAGATCAATACAATTGGTCGCCTGGCAATCTGAGTAGCGATACCGTCCAAATTAATCCATCCACTTCTACCAGCTATACCTTGGTCGGTTCTATGAATGGCCCTGCCTGTACAGATACAGCAACCATTTACGTCGCCGTTGAAACGGTGGAAGCCAGTACTTCCATGGACAGCATATGCAGTGGACATACGATTGAACTGACCGCCAGCGGGGCCGAAAGCTATCTTTGGACACCTGGTAATTTGCCAGGAAGCACACAAACGATTAGCCCAACGAATTCAAGCACTTACATCGTTGAAGGAATCAACCCTGGGCTTTGTTCGAGTTTTGATACCCTAGAAATTACGGTCATCCCCAACACTTTTGAATTGACCATTTTAGGAGATACTGCGGTATTAAGTCACACTGCCATTCCCCTATCTGTTATGGGGATTGATTCGGCAACTTGGTCTGATGGAAGCACAGGATTGAGCATCCATCCACTCATTACAAAAGATACCCTATTTACTGCTACAGGAGTTGATCCAAGAGGATGCATAGATAGTGATACCATCCATATCGTCACTAAGGACATGCCCGATGTGAGTGGACCAACCATCTTACTCAGCGGAAACAGTACGACCTTAACCGCAACGACGCCTTCGAGAAGTGCCAGCTATACTTGGTATGATGCGCCAACAGACGGAAATATCTTGGCGACCACAGCTAGTTATACGACTCCCCTACTGGATAGTAGTGCCGTTTATTTTGTAGAAATGGACGATGGCTCAGGGCCCAGTCTTCGCAAATGCATCAAAGTCAACATCATCAATCCAGAGCGAGCGACCCTATCAGCTACACAGGATACCATTTGCGAAAGTAGTAGTACCCATATCACGGGGACTTTAGAAACCCCTGGGGAGATTCGCTGGTATGACAGTGCGAGCGGAGGTTTTCCCTTTGCTACTACGGATAGCGGGGATTCTACTATTGTAAGCCCAACAAGTACCAGAACCTATTATGCACAAGGTCAAACCAGCCAGGAATATGTCTTTTTTAATTATACGGGCAGTATGCAAACTTTTACCGTTCCAGATGGGGTCACCAATATTGAAGTTTATGCCTATGGTGGAGAGGGCGGAAGAAGTTATTACCAGTTTGGAGGCCGCGGGGGAATTGTCCAAGCCAATCTCAACGTAACACCTGGAGAGGTCTTAAATATCTTTGTTGGTGGTGCGGGCTCCTCCTCCAGAACCAGCATAGCCTTCCGCATAAGCGCCTCCATTATAACCCCCTGCCTTGGTGTAATAGCTGGTATAGGTTGATGTGCCCGCACCACCAACAAAGATATTTAAGACCTCTCCAGGTGTTACGTTGAGATTGGCTTGGACAATTCCCCCGCG
>JBCBDH010000330.1:0-7060 GCA_038529855.1 Bacteroidota bacterium
ATTCAGTCCAAGCTCCAAGACAAGTCTGAACTTTGAAACCTGGCAGAAAAATGAACAAGTGGCCTTTGAGCAGTTACAGCATTTGACATTTAGTCGGCAAGATGAATTTTTTAAAGATTTCGATGTACTTCTAGATCATCTTTCCAAAAATAATTCTATTTACCTAAGTGAAGCACAGACCCTTAAGGATAGAATTAAGCAGTTTCAAAGTACAGAGCAAACATGGCTGGCACTACTATCGGTACTAGATGATAGAGCATGGTTCAGAAAACTTTCAGAATATGGACTTAAGCCGCAACATAGAAAATACTGTGTGTTGGCAAGGATTGGAATATCCAACAAAGAAGCGGGTAAATTATTGGGTATTAAAACTGGAACTGTTGAAAGCATTCGAACTGAATTGGGAAAAAAATTTGGTAAGCCCACCAAAGAGCTCAATAATTTTCTTTTGACCATAGAAGATCAAACGTGAACCTAAATATACCCCTTTCATCTTTCTAGTATTTTTACTCCCAATATCTAATCTTTTTGAATGTGATTTCCTACAATCAGTGATAAGTCGAAGCGTAAGTGTAGACAGGACAAGGAGCGCTGCCATCAGTCCGACAAGGGCAAATTAATGTCACAGCTTATTAAGCTCATTATTCCCCACCAATTATTGTCACTCCTCTTCTCAAAAATACCATTCAATAAATGGAAGTGAATCCTAAGCCTAGGTTCAGGAACTTATTTACCTCCTTTCGCGCTATCGTGAAAATTTAAACCTAGGCTAAGGCTTCAAGGAGATAGGCCTGCGCGCTAATTCAAATAGATTTAAGTATAACTCTTAAACCATCAATTATGAACCCTCAATATTTATTCAGCTTGTTCTGTTTTTTATGCAGTTTTAATTTAATGGCTCAGCTACCTTATGAAGGGGCTGCTGCTGATCGCATTGTGCCTGGTGCAAAATCCATATTGATTGAAGATCAAAGTTCGATCCCTACTTTTGTTGTCATGGAGGAAGACCATTTGATTCCTGTCCAAGATTTTGAAAAATGGGAAAGAAGAATATTTAAATATGACAGTGAGGTCAGTTTTGTCCATACCAAAACAGTCAAAGGGAAAACTGGGCTCACCCATCAATTTCGGAAACAAGTATATCGCGGAATTCCTGTTGAGCATGCCCTTTCGGTTATTCACAGTAAAGAGGGTATGGTGACTTATTTCAATGGTACTATTCACAATAAAATAGCTATTTCAAGTACACCTCGTATTCAAGCAGAAGAGGCTATTGAGAAAGCGCTGCAATCACTTCATATTAGTCCTGCAGAATGGAAAAAAGCCTATGCTTCTTCTGATGATCCATCTATTGGTTATAGAGATTATAATCAAGAACCACTCAAGCAAACCTTAGTCGTATATCCTTTTGAAGGAGCCTATTTCCTTGCCTGGAAAGTGCAGCTATCAAGCATTCGTTTTAATGCTAATCAAATTATGTATGTCGATGCTCAGATGGGACACATGCTTAGCAGCCACAGTGGAAAACTCTTTTGTGAACCTGGCACTGCTCAGACGACCTGGCATGGTGTTCAACCAATTAATATTAGCATTGATGAAGAATTAGAAGGGGTATATACATTGCATGACCAATGTGGGGTTAGAGATATTAATACGCTACGTGCTGGCAATTTTGGTTCAACGCTACCTTATAGGAATGAGGGCACGGACTGGACATATGATATTCCCTTATTTAGAGCGGGACACACGATACATTTCTCAATGACTCAGGCATTTAAATACTTCTACGATGTTCATGAACAAATTGGCTTACACAATGATGAAGAAAAAGGGGTTAGATCGGTTATGGTAGGTTTTGATCCTACTGGCTATAATGCGACTGCTGACTGGATCGAAATTGGATGGGGAGATGATTTTGATGATCCCACTGACGATTTCACGACAATCGATATTTGCGGACATGAATTCGCACATGGCGTAATTTATCAAACAGGAGGAGTGACGGATATTGAAAATTATGAAACAGTTGCCGTACACGAGGGCATGGCAGATATATTTGGTAATGAAGTGGAATTCTTATTCGAAGGAGGGACTATTCCAGATATTGATTGGTCCATAGGAGAAGAAAGGTCTAAGCCTCCTCTAAGATATATAGGATCGCCAAATGCTGATATTCATCCATCGGGTTTAGGTAGCCCAGATACTTATTTGGGAGACTTTTGGGATGGAGATCACCCACAAGCAGATGGTGGTGTCTTCCGTTTTTGGTTCTTCTTATTAAGTAAAGGGGGAAATGGGGTGAATGATAATAATACCGCTTATGATGTAGGAACTATAGGAAGAGATGTTGCGGCAGAGATACTTTATGAAGCCATTTCTTCAGGATCTTTTGGCGCCAGCCCAAATTATCTTACTGCTCGCTCCGCAACCTTACAAGCCGCTGTAACCATATTTGGCGATTGTTCCTATGAAAAAGAACAAGTCCTTAATGCCTGGCTAGCTGTTGGTGTTGGTGATCCCGATCCAGATATTCTTTTGTCTGGTTTGAGTGTCAATGGTCCTGGCAATGATGTGCCTACATCTGGAAATTTTACAGTAAGTTATGACCTGGCGGCTTCTAATAATACCTTCGATATTCCCAATACGGAGGTTGGGTTTTATCTACGCCCTGATTGCAGTATTGTCGCTGAAGATATCCCATTTGATGTATCCGTTGAAAGTATAGCCTGTGGCAGCACCAACAGTACTCAAAGCACCATAAGCCTTCCCACGGGTACTACACCAGGTACCTATCGCTTGATTGCCAAAGCAGATGCTTTCAATACGATTGCCGAAATAGTCGAAAATAATAATACGGACTGCATCATTATCAATGTGACGGATGAAAACATGGAACTACCTGACTTCATCCCTCGATTTCCCTCCGTAAGCCCATCAACGGTTGAAGCAGGCAATACGGTTAGTACCTCTCTCTTCTTGCAGAATGCAGGGAATGTTAGTTCTGGCACCAGTTACATGTGCTACTATTTATCGACAGACGCCTCTTACAGTAGTGATGATATCAACCTCGGTCGCAGGTATTTTAGTAGTCTGGGTCCAAATACCTCTAGCATTGGTTCAAAGACCCTGACCATTCCATTAAATACCACTCCTGGATTCTATTATATTCTCTATCAGGCTGATTGCTATGACTGGCGTGCGGAATCAAATGAAGATAATAACATTGCTTTTAATACCATTACTGTCACAGCATCTTCCAGTAATTTACCTGATTTAGCAATCACCAATGTCAGCCCTAGTATAAATACGGGCCCTCCTCCATTCGTGATGCAAGGACAATCTATGATGGTCAGCTACACCTTAGAGAATCAAGAAATCGGTACGCTCACGGGGCTATCGACAACTAAGATTTACCTTTCTCTCAATAATACTGTAGGTTCTGGAGATATATTAGTTCATACAGCTACTAGCCAAGCTCCAGGAAATAAGACGGCTAGTATACAGGTTCCTTACAAAACGATGCAAGATCAATTATACTATATTCTGATCGTCGCAGATCATGATGATGAGGTAGCTGAACTCGATGAAAGTAACAATGTCGGAATTGGCTATTTATATGTAACATCTGGATTCTCTCTTGCCGATAATGAGCTTATTCAATACAAGGCTAAGGCTGGAGAGGACGATTCAGAAATGCCAATATCTACTGTTCGCAACAAACCCATCCAACAAGCTATTGATCCTCCATATGAAATTCAGGTTTTCCCTAATCCTACTAAGCAAATGTTTACCCTCCAATACCCCGTACAAAAAGACCAAGCTATTTCCATTAGCTTATTCAATGTCACTGGACAACAATTGCTTACTCAAACCATGGAGCCTTCAGAACAAACCGGACAATGGCCATACGATGGAGCACAACTCCCCGCTGGCCTATATTTTATTCATTGTCAAACGGAGCAACAAGGAAAAGTGGTCAAACTTGTTGTTGAGTAAAACGACGTAATTTAGATTTCTTTCTTAGTACGAGAGGTCCTATTAAGTTTTGGTTAATCTCCAAAGCTGGGTAGGACTTCTTTTTGCTTTCCATCCGTCCCTTCATGTGCCACATAAGCCGCTCCTCGATATCCTGCATACACCCTGTATACAACTTACCATCCGCACACAAATATATTCATAATAGAAAAACAGGCCGCATAAGAAAGGATATTAACCAATGGCGGTCATCAACCACCGAAGCCTGGCATTAGATAAATCAGACCAATACAAAAACAGCTACCGCTAAAAACAAAGAAGCCCAACTAAATTCAATTGAACTTAGTTGGGCTTAAGCGGTCCGGACGGGACTCGAACCCGCGACCCCATGCGTGACAGGCATGTATTCTAACCAACTGAACTACCGGACCCTAAATAAAAACCACTACTCTTTTAGTAACAGCGATTGCAAAAATAGTGCTATTTTGACTCAGACGCAATTTTTTATGGGAAAAAATAAAAAAAGTTTAAAAAGGGCTTCTTGGCTAAGGGCTTATTCGTAATTTCGCAATCCCTATTGCCTCTTGTCGGAGGGTACTGGCCCGGCAAGATACACACAACAAAACCGAACATTTGACCGAAGTAGGCTGTTTAATGGGTCTTATACCTGTTCAGGTAGTCACTTCATAAACCTCCAAAAAATGGTTTTTTTAGACTTTGAAAAACCCTTGGAAAGCTTGTATGAGCAGCTTGAGAAAATCCGGCAAGTGGGTGAAGCAGGAGATATTGATGTGTCTGATAAGATTAAAGAGCTGGAAAATAAGATCAAAACACAGCGCAAGCAAATTTACAGCAATCTCACTGGCTGGCAAAAAGTACAGCTTTCTCGACATCCCGAGCGGCCCTATTCTCTTTATTATATCCAACAGATGTGCAAGAAGTTTGTCGAACTGCATGGCGATCGCTATTTCCGCGATGATAAAGCCATCGTAGGTGGATTGGGGAATGTGGATGGACAGACGGTTGTTTTTATCGGTCATCAGAAAGGAGTCAATACCAAGATGCGGCAGTATCGCAATTTTGGGATGGCCAATCCAGAAGGCTATCGCAAAGCACTTCGGTTGATGAAACTGGCTGAACGATTTGGTCATCCTATTGTTTGTCTGATTGATACGCCAGGGGCCTATCCTGGCCTGGAAGCAGAAGAGCGGGGACAGGCAGAAGCCATTGCGCGAAATCTTTTCGAAATGGCGCAGTTGAGAGTACCCATCGTCTGTGTAGTGATTGGAGAAGGTGCTTCTGGTGGCGCAATTGGAATTGGCCTCGGCGACCACGTCTCCATGATGGAGAATACTTGGTACTCGGTGATTTCGCCAGAGTCTTGTTCCTCCATACTATGGCGGAGCTGGGACTATAAGGAGCAGGCAGCAGAAGCCCTCAAATTGACGCCAGAACACATGTTTGAGTTTGGCATTATCGACGAGATCATTAAAGAACCTCTAGGTGGCGCACATACGGCCCCCGAGGAAATGGTTAAAATACTGAAACGACATATCAAGAAGACCATCGCGGAGTTCCAGGATATGGACCCTGATGAGCGAATCAATGCCCGGATACAGAAATACGCTAAAATCGGCGTTTATACGACTAAGGAAAACGCCCTTAGTGAATCGAATAGCGAATAAACCTGTAGAAACTACCTAGGCTGTAAACAGCTATAAACCTCATAAGTGGCATTTGTGGCATGGGTTGATGCAACCCCTGACCCAATATCGACCCGTAAGCTGATTTCTTATGTACGATCAAAATTCCGAAACCGATTTATCGCGAGCGGGAAACTCGCGTATTCAATCACCCCCAACCGACGTACTATGAGTTTCTTGAATGAGGCGTACCAGCGCATTCACGAATATTATGTGGAAAAGAAGTTGAGGAAGGAAGCCATCAAACGACAACCAAATGACTTTGCAAAATCGCAGAGCATCGGTATCCTCTTTGATGCTTCTATGCCTGAAAGCCTGGATATCATTAGAAAGTATGTACAACGACTGGAAAAGAAAGGCAAAAAGGTAAACCTCCTTGCTTTTTTTGATGATAAAGATCGCCACGAGCATTTTCCCTACAAACACTTTACCCGTAAGGAAATTGATTGGCGACTCTGTCCAAAAGGTAGTGCTGTTGAGCATTTTATCAACCAACCCTTTGATGTGTTGATCAATCTTTGCTACCAGCCTTCCCCTCCACTCGAATACATTACAGCCCTAGCTAAGGCCCATATGCGTGTCGGGCCTTATACGGAGCGTACTTATTGTTATGACTTGATGATCGAATTGGCTAACCAGCGCGATCTCCATCATTTTATACAACAAATCGACTTTTTTTTAAATCGAATGAATAGCAGTCAGCATGAGCAAAAAGCAACTTAGCGGAACGGGCGTCGCCCTAGTCACTCCTTTTCGCAAAGGAACAGTCGACTTTGAAGCCCTGGGGCGCATTATCGAACACTGCATAGAGGGAGGCGTAGACTTTTTGGTCTCCCTGGGAACCACTGGCGAATCGGTGACGCTTGACAGTGAAGAATGCAGAGCAGTTTTTGATTTTACCATCCAACAAAATGCAGGTCGGCTGCCCCTGATCGCAGGTATGTTTGGAGGAAACAATACAGAGCGGCTCAAAAAACGGATTCAAGACTTTAACTTTGATGGCTTTGATGTCATTATGTCCAGTAACCCCGCCTATGTCAAACCCAGCCAGGAAGGGATTTATCGTCATTATATGGAGTTGGCTGAAGTTGCCCCTCTGCCAATGATGATTTATAATGTACCAGGAAGAACGAGTTCTAATATGTCTCCTCAGACCTGTATCCGTCTGGCAAAGAACAGCGATCGCTTTATCGCTATTAAGGAAGCTTCTGGCATGGGCAGTTGGATCATCACCAGAAAAGACCAAAAAGTCATCGGGTTTGTCTTTGAGCAGTTTGATACCTTGTGCTAAATTGCCAGAAGCTTCCTTAATAGCGATAAAGCGATCGCTGTTCTAATATGTCTCCTCAGACCTGTATCCGTCTGGCAAAGAACAGCGATCG
>JBCBDH010000331.1:0-7033 GCA_038529855.1 Bacteroidota bacterium
CGCTACATTGAGGCGAGATATGTTGATGATATTGACCGCGAAGAACTGGCTGATCAGGTGATTAATAATCTGCTGGAACAGCTCGACCCACATTCCAATTACATCTCCTCTAAGCAGCTAAAAGAAGTAAATGAACAATTGGAAGGTAATTTTGAAGGCATTGGTATTGAGTTTATGCTATTAGAAGATACAATTCGCGTGATTTCTCCTATTGCAGGTGGTCCTTCTGAGGCAGTTGGGGTATTGGCAGGGGACAAAATTGTCGAAATTGAAGACTCTCTGGTCGCAGGAGTAGAGATTAAGAATCGAGATATCATTTCCATGCTTAGAGGTAAAAAAGGGACTAAGGTAGATGTGGGTATTTTGAGAGGTCTAGAAGATAAGGTACGTACTTTTACCATCACCCGTGACGAAATTCCGCTACACAGTATTGATGTCTCTATCATGGTTGATAAAGAGACGGGCTATATCAAAGTCAATCGCTTTAGTGCCAACACCTATAAGGAGTTTATGGAAGGTTTGGAAAATTTGATCTCTAAGCATGAAATGAAGAATCTGGTGATTGACGTTCGCCAAAATCCAGGTGGCTATCTACAAGAAGCCACTAAAATTCTTAGCCAACTTTTTGATGAAAAGGGCAAACTCCTGGTCTACACCGAAGGGCGCACCACGCACCGCAATGATTATGAAACCACTGGTAAACCCTTTTTTGACATTGATCAAATCGCTGTGCTGATCGACGAAGGCTCCGCCTCTGCCAGTGAAATCCTTGCTGGAGCTATTCAAGACTGGGACCGCGGAGTGATTGTCGGGCGTCGATCTTTTGGCAAAGGCTTGGTACAAGAGCAATATGGACTTAAAGATGGCGCAGCCCTTCGCCTGACTGTTGCGCGCTATTACACACCTTCTGGTCGCTCTATTCAAAAAGATTACGACGATCGCGAGGAATACGATCAAGATGTATTTGACCGCTACGAAAATGGTGAATTGCTCAGTGCCGATAGTATTGATATCACAGATACAACAAAATACCGCACTGAAAAAGGTCGCATTGTTTATGGTGGTGGGGGCATTAGCCCTGATATCTTCACACCTATAGATTCACTGGTATTTAATGAGCATTATATTGAATTGCGCCAACAGGTACCTCAATATGTCTATGCCTACGTCGATGAGCGAAGAGAAATCTTTGATCAATCTCTTGACCAATTCATGCGTTCTTTTAGGGTAGATAGCGAATTGATAGAAGATTTTGTGGCTTTTGCGACCAAAAATGGGGTGGAGTCCAATCCTAGAGAACTGGCTCGCTGTAAGGATCGCCTAAAGCTGATGATTAAATCTCGCATTGCTCGTCATCTCTATCAAGAAGAGGGCCTCTACCGAGTACTCAATGAAGAAGACCCAGCTGTTTTGAAAGCACTGGATGCCTTTTATGGGACAAATCCTTTGGTTTTAGAAAAGTAATTATTTTAGTCTAGGGCATAATTAGGCTTTTAAGACCAGACTTTCAAAGGCTTCTAAATGCAACACTCGCCCTTTACTTTGCCATTCCATTTCTTTAGCGGATAGGTTGATGATGGCTTGATATCTTTTGTTTTTCCATTTAAAATCAATGCGGTATTGGTCGGTGCCAAGATGTGCCAGCTTTAGGACTTTACTATCGGCCCACTGTACAACGCTTTCCCATTCTGCCCATTGCTCCTCTTGGTACTTACCTACCTCATCCGAACTAAATAGTAAATCGCCCAAAAGAGTATTGAGTAGGAGTAGGCTGTATTGTTGGTTGGGATGTAGCGAATTATTCTCCTCTCGCAGAATAAAAACATCGGGATCATTGAGAAAGGCCCGCCCATTGAGCTGGCGGCGACCGATGGTGGAGCGCAGCGAAGCCAGGGTCGATACGCGCTCTCGAATACGCATAAAGCGATCCCAGGAATTGACCCATTTTAAGTGAATATCTCCGCCAATCCTGCAATAATCCGCCAAACCAAAAGCGGAACCCAGCGGTACGCCACAGGCTAGCATGAGTTTATCTCCTACTAGATTGCGTAAAAAACTCATCGCTTCATGCATGATCTGACCCCGATTCTTGGGCCCTTTTGGATGGATACAGACCGCAAATAAAAAGTCGAGTTTGACAAAATCATAGCCCCAACGATCCAAGACTTGATGAAAAACACCTGTCAAATAGTTTTGAACGGCTGGTTGGTAAAAGTCCAGAGCATAAAACCAGCCCTTCCATAGTGGAATATGACTGACCTGGATTGCCTTTCCTCGCTCGTCTTTGAGCAGCCAGTTGGGATGCTGCTGGGCTAGTTTTGAGTCTTTTGCGCAGACGAAAGGCGCCAACCAAAGCCCCGCCTTATAACCCGCCTGCTGAATTTTTCTGGCCAAATTTCCCATACCACCCGAAAATTCGGGCTTGATAGATAACCAGTCGCCAACTTTAGTTTGGTAGCCATCGTCAATTTGGATGATGTCGATAGGCGCTTCCTTTTCTTTAAATGCTTGGAGGGTATCGACAATGATTTTCTCCGAAATTTGAGTGTAGTAATTATACCAACTGGTCCAGCCTTTCATGGGCTTGGCTACCCTTGGAGGACATTCCATCAATTCAAAATAGGCATCAAATACAGCTTGTTCGCCTCCTTCTAAGATAACGAGATCCAGGATGGGGAAAGAATGGCTAAGGGTTTGTCCATTACAGTCTTTTCGGACGAGGAGCTGCCCATTGGCCACATCGTGATGGATGAGGCTAAAGCCATTGCGCTCTGTCAAAGAGCCAATCAGCAGATAGCGATCTTTACGGCGAATATAGCTGTAGGTCCAGGAGTGAATATGTCCTTTTCCCCTGGTGATTCCTTTGATGTAATCATCTCCGAAATACTTTCTTTTACTATGCACGGGCCATCGCAAGGTGGGGATAGCTTCATCAATAGCATATTCTCTACTTTCCGACCAAGATTGAAAGCCATTGGCCAATAGGCGATCGCTCATTTGGTAATTCCGCTCAAATCGCAGAATAAGATCCTTCAATAGGATATCCCTCTTGACATGCAAGATCAATTGATAGCGATGACCTTTGGGAACACTTTGGCTTCGGTAGTCGGTGTAAAATTCATCAAAGCCATTTCTTTGGTTGGGATACAGCTCATAGACCTGATCGTCGAAATGGATTTGGGTGCTATGTAGAGAAATCATTGGCGCAAAATAAGCAATCGCGCCAATAATGGCCTAAAATGTTGGGTATTCCCTGTATTTAGCTATTAGTTTCGAAGAAAAACCAATTCGCCATCCTCATCGACTTTCACCATAACAGAAGGCTCGCTGGTATTTTTCTCATGCTGCCGGTATTTGACCACATAGTCTGCATGGGTGATAATGGCAGAGCTGACATTGCCAAAACATCCAGAAAAAGGCTGATCGCTAATATTGGCAGATGTAGCCACTAGCGGTCGACCAAAATCTTGAATAAGTCGGCGGCAAAAGTCATCTTGTACAATGCGGATACCAATACTACCATCGGGCGCAACAACGCCTTTGGGTAGGTTTTTTGCTCTGGGATAAACCACTGTCAGTGGGCGTTGGTGGTAATGTAGCAGGGTGTCGATACGTGGATGTACTTCTTCGACATAATCTCTGAGCATTTCCAGAGAATCTACTAGTAAGACAAAGCTTTTTGCTCTTTCCCTTTGTTTGAGATCGAACAGACGATTGACAGCTGATTCGTTGCAAGCATCGCAACCCAGGCCCCAAACCGTATCTGTGGGATAAAGGATGATGCCGCCTCTATCGAGGGTACGGCTAATATTTTCCAACTTGTCTTGCTCGAACATGAATGTTCTCGTGTTTACAGAAACCATAAATTTCCGATCTAAATTTAGTGAACCATAAGTGGTGCTCTAGCCTTTTCCTCCTGTAGGCCAATAGAGAACCTGGTAAATTTTCAATTGTTTGTTGTACCTGTGTATATAGACTGCACCTTTTTTGAAAAAGGTTGGCTCTTTGAAGAAAAAAATTTTATTATAGTGAAACGGGAAAGACAAAAAAAAGATTTAGCAGATCAGCTTCTGATCTAAATATTTTTTATTTTGTTATAGTGATGTCTAGCTTACAGTTTAAAGCTTAGCCTAATGCATAGGCAATATTACTAATGTCCTGCTGGTTTAAAAAGTAGGATAATAATAAGTATAGCTTAATATATCGCTATCGCACACTTACATTGGCAAGAAGCATTAGAACCAAAACGAACAAATGATTCATCCGTCGAGATATCTTACACTGCTTACTGTTCTGGGCTTTTTTTTATGCTACACCTCTGTTGACCTTAAGGCTAAACACATCATCGGTGGTGACATTTCCTATGTTTGCAATGGAGATGGTACCTATACTTTTGATATGATGATCTATCGCGATTGTCGCGATCCCGAGGGCGCTAATTTTGATAGCCCAGCTGTGGTCTCTGTATACAGGGGCAATAGCGCCCCTTTCCAACGCTTTATTCGCAATGTACCAGGGACTCAAATTGTGGAGCAAGGCCCCGTCCCCATCAATGATTTAGAGTGTTTGGTAGAAGAGCCTGGGCTTTGCGTCCAGCAGGCTAGATACATCTTCACCGTAACTTTACCAGAATCACCAGAAAGCTACCACATCGTATATCAGCGCTGCTGTCGCAATGAAACCATTACCAATATCCTAGCGCCAGGCTCTTCAGGAGCTACCTATACGATGGAGTTAACCCCTGAGGCACAGGCCCAATGTAACAATAGTCCTGTATTTAATAATTTTCCCCCTGTATTGATCTGTGCGGGTAGCCCACTGGTTTTTGATCATTCTGCTACTGATCCTGAAAGCGATCAATTGGTCTATGAGTTTTGTGCCCCCTTATTGGGTGGAGGAATTGCGGGTGGACCTACTGATCCTACTGGTGATGCCAATGCTTGTAATGGAGTTGCACCCGATCCTGCTTGTGGTCCTCCCTTCCAAGAAGTCAATTACATCTTACCGCTATACAATTCACTAAGTCCAATGGCAGGCAATCCCCTGGTTAGTATTGATCCTTTGACGGGATTGATCACAGGAACTCCAGAGATTTTAGGGCAGTTTGTCGTGGGGGTTTGTGTGAGTGAGTTCAGAAATGGCGAATTGCTGAGTACGATTCGTCGAGATTTTCAGTTCAATGTAGAAAATTGTGAGCCGACTGTAGCTGCCAGGATACGGTTTGATGAGCAGATAGGCCCAGATCAATTTGTGGTTAATTCATGTGGGAACTCGACGATTACTTTTGAAAACCAAAGCGTTCAGCAGCAATTTATTGATGAGCAATATTGGCTATTTGAGATTGATGGGGTAGAGGAGCGTTTTAACGATTGGAATGCGACGGTTACTTTTCCCGATATTGGGACTTACGAAGGTCGCCTATTGCTCAATCCTGGTTCTGAATGTGCGGATACCGCTAATATCTTTGTGAATATTTACCCTGCTATTTTTGCTGGTTTTGAATACACCTATGATACCTGTGTGGCAGGTCCGGTTTCCTTTACCGATCTATCTTTTACGGAGGCTTCTACCATACAAACCTGGACTTGGGATTTTGACGATGGTCAGTTTTCCAATGAGCAAAATCCAGAACATCTGTTTGCCTTTCCAGGAGAGCATGAAGTGTCTTTGACGATAGAAGATGAAAATGGTTGTGTGGATGTTTTTACCGAAACCATTCTCTGGTATCCCGCTCCGCCAGTGGTCATCATTGAACCCAGTATTTTTGATGGTTGTTCACCACAAGAGGTCTTCTTCAATAATCTCTCCTTTCCCATTGATAGTACCTATGATATTGTCTGGACCTTTGGCGATGGATCGACGAGTTCGGATATTAGTCCAACGCATATTTATGAAGAACCTGGCGTTTATGATGTCACCGTAGATATTACCTCACCAATAGGCTGCTATATAGGGGATTCTTGGGACGATTGGATTCGAGTGCGCCCTTCTCCTATTGCCGATTTTAGCTTTTCACCAAATAATCCAACAAATTTTAATCCGCTAGTGACCTTTACGGATGAATCCTTTGAGCCGCAGTTTTGGGAGTGGGATTTTGATGGCGATGGCTTTTCTTTTGAACAAAATCCTGTATTTACCTTCCCAGATACAGGTCTTCAGGTGGTGCAGTTGATTGTCACGCACGAGAGTGGTTGTCAGGACAGTATTACCCAGCTCATTGATGTGGAGCCCAGGATTCGCTACTTCATCCCCAATGCTTTTACGCCCAATAGCGATGATCTCAATGATGAATTTAAGGGAGGAGGTTTCTTTGTAGGTATGCGCGACTTTCGTATGACCATTTGGAACCGTTGGGGCGAAATGATTTTTGAGACTCGCGATCCCAATGAAGGGTGGAATGGTCGCAAATTTAATACAGGGGAGTTGGCTCCTCTTGGTGTTTATGTCTATATTATCAATTATCTAGAACCCAGGGGAAAGCGAACACAGCTCAAAGGATTTGCGACCTTGCTGAAATAATCTCCTGATAAGGTATTGCCCGATTTACCTATTTAAAATTAGCATAAAGTATTTGGGACTTCTCATTTACTTTACATGGTGTGTAAAACCAATTTTGGATGAATATCTTTACACTAAGGTGTATCCCTATGCTGCTATTGCTGTTGGCTATGGCAGAGCTAAAGGCTACCCACATTGTGGGAGGGGAGTTATCCTATGAGTGTATCGAATATATCCCTGCAACTGATGTCAATGTCTTTCGCGTCACCATGACCATTTATCGGAATTGCAATAATATGGCGATGGATGTTTTTAGCAATCCAGCTCCCATTGCCGTTTATCGCACCAAGGGCTACACCTACGAACTCGTCCTACACAAAGATGTCTTTTTACAACCCCCCATCGTTAATATCCCCATTGATATCGACAATCCTTGTTTGATGGTTCCCCCTAATATTTGTGTGGAAAAGGGGGTTTATCATTTTGAATTGGTGCTACCCGTCGTAGAGGAAAGTTATTACATTTCCTATCAGCG
>JBCBDH010000332.1:0-7018 GCA_038529855.1 Bacteroidota bacterium
GTCTCATGGCCGCGTCGAGGGCCGTCTGTGATTGTGACCACAGGTTCGGCGCCGCGGTAAGTAGAGCCACCAATAGTAAAAAGGTGTTCTTTGTATTGACTAATCTCATTTTAGCATTCATTTAGATCATGAAGAAAAGAAATGTATAAGGTAAAATTAGTGATTTTACAAGCAATTATTTAAACCTGGCCAATCAGTTATTTTAGTTTTCACGACATTTCAGGATATTTTCGTCGCTTATTGTTTTGAGTGGAATACAAGATTTTGTTGGATTAGAAACGGGCCTAATCCGTAATAAACATATTTTTTCCTTTTTGGTTGTCGACTTCAGCTGAATTTGCGATATTTTTGGCTATGGCCGCAAACAAGACACTAATATACGGTAGACATCCAGTGCTGGAGGCTCTTGAATCTGGGCAGACCATGGAAATGGTTTTGTTACAACAAGGAACAAGAGGAGAATTAGAGAAAAGTGTTCGAAGACTAACAAAAGCACAAAATATCCCCCTCAAGGTTGTTCCCAAGGAGCGCCTCAATCGACTGACTGGTGGTAATCATCAAGGATTGATCGGTTTTCTATCGCTTTTGCCTTATTATCGCTTAGAAGATGTCCTACCTGGTATCTATGAGCAATCTGGTAATCCGCTCATTGTTTTGTTAGATGGTGTTACGGATGTGCGAAATATAGGGGCTATTGCTCGGTCTGCAGAATGCATGGGCGCGCAAGCATTGGTGATTCCACTCAAAGGGACAGGACAACTTAATGCGGATGCGATCAAAAGTTCTGCTGGTGCTTTGAATCGGATTACGGTATGTCGGGAAAGGAGTTTGGTTACGGCTATTCAATTGATCAAGGATTTTGGGATTGGCGTATACGCTAGCGATTTGAAAGCCAATAAGTTGATTGATCAAATAGATTTCAGTGGTCCTTCGGCCATTGTCATTGGATCAGAGGGAGAGGGTGTAAGTTCGGTGCTACTAAAGGCAGCCAGTGAAACTTTTGTTATTCCACAACGCGGTCAAACGGATTCTTTAAATGCTTCTGTCGCAGCAGGAGTGATTTTGTATGAGGCAGACAGGCAGCGTAGGCAATAAAAAAGTACTCCCGGAAATTTCACATTATCCGGGAGCGAGAATCAAAAAACAGCAGGATATGATTAGAGAGACTATCCAATAAATTGATGCTGGTGGCCTGATTTCCAGCATTAGGCCAAACCCGTCAGTCGCCTTTTTACTTTCAATAGCTTGCGAACTTCACCAATCTCGATGATAAAAGGGTCAAATTCTTCTCGATTATCAGAGATCAAACGAAGGTGAGTCCAGGAATTATGGCGATCCAAACAACGCTGTACGCGCTTCACCCACACCGATTGATTCGTGACGACCGCATAAATTTCATTGTCAATCATTTCATCATTGGACTCTAGCGGCATACAAATGACCATGTCGCCAGCATTGATGGTTGGCCGCATGCTTTCACCGTTGATGTTAAAGGCCACGAGATCACCTTTCAGACCTGGTATGCGGAAGCGTTCATTTTCTTCCAACAAATCGACTCCTATCGTATTACTCGCGAAGGCTTCAACACTAGTAAATAGAATATTAGGTGAAAAATTAATTCCAAGAGCCATAGCAAGTTTTTCCTCTGAGTCTGGTAGGTTGATCTTTTCGAAAGGGGTCCCGATACCTTGGAACATATAGGCTTCGCTGATATGGTAAGCGATACATAATTTCTTAGCCTGTTCGTAGGTAATGGTCCTTTCATCTTTCAAAAAAAGGTCAACGATATGACCCTTGGTTCCTATTTTTTGAGCAAAGGCAGCTTTGCTCTTTGATCTATTATTTTTAATGATCTCTCCCTTCTGCTCCAGAGCAAGGTATATGGCCTTAAATCGCCTATTTAGTTCTTGTCTGTTCACATTTTGCATAAATAAAAGCTTGGCCTGTGCTATTTACCCATAGCTCTATTGATTCAAAAGCAATCAATTCAATTGCTTTTAAGCTAGGAGTAATTCGCATTGAGTACCGCATTATTCAAGCTAATGTGGCACTTCCTGATAGTTGAAATTTATGTCGAAGATAATTCCAAAAAGAAGGTAATCTCTTTAGAATTAGGGATCATTATTATACTTGTAAATTTAAAACAAAATATTAAGACAAGAAAGTAAATTTAAATTTTTTGTTTTAAATTAAATATTGCTGATGAGCCGAATGATTTTGTACAGACGCGTATGCTCGTTGACCTCTTCTTCAAAAGCATCGAACTCTAGATAATTGGCAGATATAAGTTTTAATTTATCGACTTTTCCCTTGCGATCCACTAGTCTTTGTACATACTTAATCCAGAGGGAACCATTGGATTTTACGGCATAAATAGAATTATCTTTGATCTCATGTAGACCATTGATTTCTCTACAAATGACGGTATCTCCATCTTTGATAACTGGTTCCATACTATTTCCTTCAATAGGGAAAGCGACCAAACCATTTCCACTAACACCAGGAATAGAAAAATAATCATAGTCCTCGGCAGCAGAACCTCCTACATCCACACCAGAACCTGCAAAAGCCTGAACAGAAGTGAATAAGATATTTCCTCTAACAATTGGACTGGAAGCCCCATGGTCTTTTTTAGGCAGATCAATTCCGAAGGGAGAACCTATGCCATCAATAAGATAGGATTCATTGACATTGTACTCCCGACAGATCGCACGTGCATGGCGATAATCAATCACACGTTTGTCACCCTCATTGAGAAAGGCTCTGATGATGTGACCATAGGCCCTGTTTCCCAAGATTTTCTCGGCAAAATCGCCCATTCCCTTACCATTTCGATCATTGAGTACAATATCACCTCGATCTTGTAAGAGTTTGAATACGTTGATGAACCGTTCATTTAACTTGATGCGATCTTCCCTAATCATAATACTTTAGTGTTTTCAGTGTTTAAAACAAATAGTGCTTTGCAATCGCAATTTAAAACAAATAATTTTATTAAACAAATCGTTTCTATATTTTTGTTTGAACTGTTTTGTCTAGCCAGTCTTGACGTAAAAGTGCATACAATTGTAGATCGTGGTATTGCGCTTTGTGCCACAGCCCCTGCCGAAGTAGCCCCTCCTGATGAAAATCCAAACCTAATGGAATAGCCGCACTCTTTTGATGTCCTAACGGTACCCGGATTTCCAGACGGTTGATTGCCATATGCTGGAAACAATGCGCAATCAAAGCACTCACGCTCTGTCTTACCCAGCCCTTTCCCTGCCATTGCTTACCAATCCAATAACCAATTTCTGCTATTCGATTCAGCCTATCTATGCGAACTAGACTCACGGAACCGATCGCCTTTTCTTGATGAATCATCATCAAAGTAAGCCTTTGCCCTCCTTCATTATACAATTTGGCATGATGGAGGAATTTGGCAATGGACGCCAGTGTGTTGTGCTTTTCGGTCCAAGCCAGCCAGTACCTTGGTACCTTTTCTTCTTCTTTGGCAATGGCCCATAAGTCCTGAGCCATTGACTTTTGGGGGACAGCCAAAACTAATTCTGAGTTGATGACAATGCGGATATTGGGCATTGGAGATATTTTTTTCAAAAAAAATAGTTGTATTAAGCAGTTGATTATCAATTTATTATGATTCTTTAACTGCTTTGCACAAAATAAAAAGTGATTATTATTTGTGGAATTTCATCGCTGCTGCGTCCTTTTAGGACTCCCGTATTTAACAAACCTGGGTATCTGGGAGTCTTGGCTTGTCTGAGTGTGAGTACTGCGCTGCGACAATAGGACTTGCTTTGTCCGCCTGTAAGAGGGGGGATGGTTGGCTGGCAGGTGGGTGGGAATCCCAACCCCAAAGCCCCAAATACTCCCCAAATCACCCCTAAGACTTCCTTCCCCCTTTTCAACATCTTTCCCTCTTGTTTCCTACAATCATTGTAACAATTCGTTTACTAGTTTCCCTTATGACCGCCGCTTTCCTCTTTCACTCACTCCCCCTAATCTACCAAGTTTTCCCCAAACTCCCAGTCTACTCCTTAGAATCCAACATATTAAAAAATTGGCTCAATTGTTGTTGCCTGATTGATAGGTCGTATAAAGGCTTGATTTTAGGTGTTTTCTCTACTTTATTGTTGTGATTTGGGAAATTACTAGTCCGAGCCGTTTAAATTTGATCTACAATTTTTAAATCTGCGTAATTTTGATATTTTTGCATTAGGCGAAGCTGGCAATCTTTGTCTATTACTATTGAAACACTAAATTAGACATGCCGTATGGGAAAAATCATTTCTCTCCTTAACCACAAGGGTGGTGTAGGTAAAACCACAAGTACCATTAACATTGGAGCAGGTCTTGTAGAGTTGGGAAAAAAAGTACTGCTCATCGACCTTGATCCGCAAGCCAATCTCTCTCTTTCACTCGGTATTCCTCGTCAGAAATATACCATTTATGAAGCCCTTCGCGGGGAGTCTGAATTGGTGCCTTACACTGTTCGGGAAGGACTAGATGTCGTCAGTTCTACGCTTGATCTCTCTGGAGCAGAGATGGAGCTGATCAATGAAGCAGGCCGCGAGTTTATTATGCGCGAGCTGTTCCAACCCGTATTGGAGGAGTATGACTACATCATCATCGACTGCCCACCTTCTCTTGGCCTATTGACCTTGAACGCACTCACTTGCAGCGACCAAGTACTCATCCCATTGCAAACCGAGTTTTTGGCCTTGCAGGGATTGACCAAGATCAAACAAATTATCGACAAGGTTCGCTTCCGACTCAATCGCAAGTTGACCATTGGTGGAGTAATCGCTACGATGTATGATGCCCGAAAAGTCCTCAACAGAGACGTAGTAAAGACGATTCACAAATACTTTGGTGAAAAGGTATTCCAAACCTATATCCGTGATAACGTAGCACTTGCTGAAGCCCCCGCTCAGCGAAAAGATATCTTTGCCTATAACCGCAATAGTAATGGTGCAAAGGATTATCTGTCGCTTTGCCACGAGATTGTAGCCCGTGTAGAAGAAGCAGTTGAAGCTTAATAGAGAACCCTTTCCACGGATTATTGGTTTCTCCTATTTTGTAATCGGAGGGTCCTCGCTTTCCGATGCAGGTCATAAATGATTAGAACGTGAGCAAAAAGAAATTTACAGATGGGCTTGAAGACTTGTTTGGTCCTTCCTTCGAGGAAGGTATCCAGGATGGTAATCCATTCCTGACAACGACTGTTGAAGAAAAAGTGGGTCGAAAGGAAAAATCCACCGTTAAGAAATCGAGAAAACGCAAAGCTTCCGGGAAAAACTTTACTTCTGATCTGGAATCTCTCTTTCAGCATGCACTGACAGAGGCCATTGACGAAAGCTCCCGAAAATTGAAGGGAAAAACGGAAACCCAGCCCAAGACACAGGTCCGCCGCATTCGTCGTCGGCCAGTGAGTGGATTGGATTCTTTGATTCGGCAGACGATTACGACTAGCCGAGTCGATATAGAAACTGGGACTAAAAAGCGAGTCACTTTTGTATTTGATAAAAGTAAACTAGCCAAACTAAAGCGCATCGCTAAAGTCGAAAAGGCTTATTTGAAGGATATTATTGGAAGCATTGTAGAGGAATATATCTCTAGTTATGAGCAAAGCCATGGCGCCATCGTTGACTAAACGAAAGCTCCTTTGGATAGGCTATTCCTATTACTATTGCTTCTCATTGCCATTGTTGCCTAAAACTAATGTGTATGATGCAACGACTGGCTGAGTTTCGCATCTATTACAACCACACCATCCATCCCGAATTGCTTCGGATGGAGAAGAAGAGACGGAATCTACTGGCACTGCTGGTGGGTTCCGTCTTTTTGTTGACGGCGATCTTTTTGATTGAGATGTACATCGATATTCCTGTGCTTTCCCTGTTTATGCTGGCGCCTATTGGTTTTTACATTGCCTATCTGGTCTATCGCATCCAAAAGTTTCGGTCGACCTTTAAGCCTTATGTGGTTAATCTGATCCTTGATTTTATTGATGATGGGCTGAATTTTGGCACCCTGACCTATGACCACAAAGGGCTTATTCCTAAAAAGAAATTTATTGCTAGCCGCATATTTTCGACCCCCGCTCCTGAATATCGCGGCGAAGATCTGATCGAAGGGAAGATTGGAGAACTCGATTTTAAAATGTGCGAATTGAGTGTAAAAGAATTTTCACGGGTTCGCAATCGCCTCAACTATGTCTTCAAAGGGGTTTTCTTGCATGCGACCTTTAAAAAGCCCATGAGAGGAACAATTATTATCCTTCCCAAAGAATTTAAGCAGTACTTGAGCCGTTCCATTAAAGCATACATTAGGTTTGGGGCTAGAATGGTAGAGGAAGGGTATCTCTCCGATCGTTTTGAAGCGGCCTTTATGGCATACGCTACACCAGATGCGTCCACCCAAAGTTTGCTTTCAGAAGAAATGCAGGAAGCCATTACAGATTATCGCGAACAAACGGGTAAGGAAATCTACGTCTCTTTTATCAACAATGAAATCTATATTGGCGTTACTGAACCAAAGGATATTTTGGAACCCTATATTTTTAGCTCCAATGTGAGTTTTGAATTGGTTCGCGAATTTTTTGAGGATTTACAGCTATTGGTCAGCATCGTACAGGATTTTGATGCCAACCACTAGCGCTATCAACTTTAGTGAATTAAATTATTAAGATGAAGAATTTATGGATACTCTTTAGCTTGCTCTTTTGGCAAGTGGGTTTGATGCAGGCACAGGTAGACAGCCCAGTACTAGAAAACACTACGCAAAAGACTGCATCCACGACCGCTAAATCCTTGTTGTGGGAAATTTCTGGTAAGGATTTACAAAAGCCTTCTTATCTCTATGGTACCATTCATATGATCGGAAAAGAGGACTTCTTTTTACCTGACTCTACTGAATCGACCTTTGCTCGTTCGGAAAAGGTGGTTTTTGAGATCAATATGCAGGAAATGAGTGACCTCAGCGTCATCTTCACCCTCATTGGAAAGATCATGATGGA
>JBCBDH010000333.1:0-7008 GCA_038529855.1 Bacteroidota bacterium
GCGGACTTGTTGGGTCGGAAATCTTCCCGCCGCTTGATCAAGTGCGCGATAGAGGTATTGAAGCGATACTTCGGGCTGAAACAAGTAATAATGGGCGTTCCCCAAAACAGTCAAGGAGCGAACCATTCCCTTTTCATACTCCAATTGCTCGGCCAAGGCCAGCGCTTCATTCGCATGTTGAATACTTACCTTTGGCGAATCAACCAATGCCCTCAATGCCTTTTTCAAATAAACTTTCACCATATCCTGACCATCAACATCGGCCATACCATGGGCGACTACTGGAAATAGGCTAAAAAGCAAAAGGAGATGTAGAAGGCGGAGCATAGCAATGTTTGTGGAACAGCGAAAGACTATAATGAAGCACTACGCTGTTAAATACACCTGTAAGACCCACAATAAATTTACGCTTATATTTTCTAAAAAGAAGTTTGCATATAGTATGCTTTGCTAATTTACAGGCACTTCTGAGGAAAAAAATGGAAAGGTATAGGCAAGGAATGCCCAGGAAGTAAAGTTAAAGTAGGCTGAAAGTGGACAAATGCGAAGAGGAAGGGTCTGGGCTGCGAATATTTTACCAGGTCGGTTTGATGTATTTCAATTTGCTCTGGAAAATATGGGCGATGGATTGAGCCCTTAGCTTGGTATGTTCAGCTATTGCTCCCGTAAAATGCTCATTGATGTTTTGCTCAAAGAGCTGTATCCAACGGTCGAAATGCTCCGCATGGATGGGAAGGGGAACGTGGACGGCAAAGGGATTGCCTTTATAGGTAGGCTGGCCAAGTATTAACTTATTCCAAAAACCATACATCTTAGGGAGGTGAACCTCCCAATCGACTTGGGCCACATCATTAAACACAGGCCCTAGTAGATCATCCACCCTCACTTTTTGATAAAAGGAATCGACCATCAAGATCACATCTTCCTCATCCGTGATGTCACTCTTTTTGCTTTTCATACTTGGAGAAAGATACTTCGTTGTATTTAATTCGATAAGCTTTTTCCAAATCTTTGTGCTCCACGACAGATAAAAACAGTTCTTCGTCTTCTTTCAGACTTTGGAAGAAGACTTGTAAATAGGTAGAATCTTGTTGGCCTACCCATCTTCTTTCCCCTTTGTGATAGCCCAGTTTGGTAAATGATTGATCGCCTAAGGAAACCTGATGATCTGCCAGTTTTACACTGTATTCCCCACTGGTAAAATGACCTTGCAAAGCTAAGACATCTCTCGCGTCAACTTTACCCAAAGAATAGACATTCCAGCCGTGGTCTTCGGTTGCATCAGGTGGGGGGAGTTCAAAGGCAATGGCCTCTTGCAGCCCATTGGTTTTACACTTGTGTTTGTAAATGGTCAGGGTGCTATCAGTTGGGTCTTTGAAGAACATCACATAAACAATCCCATCTCCGTCGCGCCCTATCCACTTATTTTCGCGCCGATCAAAAGACAGCTTTTTCATCGTATAGTCAGTGCTGTATACCTTTCCTTTCATCACATAACCAATGCTATCGGCATAGAGCGTATGCATAGATTCCTGGGTACTTCCCATCAACTGAAAATCCCAATGATAGGCTCCCTGTAGGTTAAATTCGTCTTCTTGAAATTGTGCTTCGTATTTGGCGACCTCCTCATTGGAGCTTTTATGGCTACAGGAAATTAGCATAGTCAAAAAGGCAGCATAAAGGAAATATTTCATTTTGTAATCTTTTGCAGAACGGTAAAATAGATCATCATAAAGGCTTTCGCTTGATGTTTATGATTCAGATACAAATAAAGCACCCCAAGCTGGTCCAATCACTGATTTTTATCAAGTCAAATGATGAGATTGATCAATATATACCTCGATTTAGAGGCTAAAAGGGTTGGAATTCGTTCCGCCAGCACCAAACAAATCTGAGCCTTGGCGCTACATATCTTTTAGCTTTTACTATCTTGCATAGTCTATTAAGGTCCATTATAAAGTTCAAAATTTCATTCATCTTGTTCTCATTTTTTCGGAAAAAAAATACCCAATCGGCTGATTTTTCCTTTTTGCATACTGATATGCATTCGCATCTCATCCCTGGAATTGATGATGGGGCCAAAACTCTCGAAGACAGCCTCCATCTGATTCGCCGCTTGAAAAGACTGGGCTATCAAAAACTCATTACTACGCCCCATATTATGAGCGAATACTTTCCCAATACGCCCGAACGCATCAGGGCAGGGTTGGCCAAGGTGAAGGCCGCATTGGTGGAGGCGCAGATCGATATCGAGCTAGAAGCAGCCGCAGAGTATTATTTAGACGATGTATTTATGCGGCAGCTAAGGGAAAAGGCACCGCTGATGACCTTTGGCGATCGGTACATCCTCATCGAATTGTCTACTTTTTCCGAATCCATCAATGTGAAAGAGATCATCTTTCAATTAAAAACACAAGGCTATCGGCCCATATTGGCCCACCCCGAACGCTATCCCTATTATGCTTCTCGAATCAAAGAATTTTACCAAATCAAAGAGATGGGCTGCCAGCTTCAAGCTAATCTACTTTCCCTCATTGGGCACTATGGAGCAGGACCTAAGAAAATGGCAGTCAGCCTTTTAGAAGCTGATTTGATCGACTATTTGGGGACCGATTTACATCGAGAAAAACACCTCGACAAGATCAATTCACTTTTTCGGGATAGAAGGGTTGCGAAATTGCTGAAAAAGAAACATTTTTGCAATAAGCAACTCTAAAATCTTATAAGTATGTTCCAAGTAGAATGGACTACATTTATTGGCTACGCGTCAAAATGTAGAAATAATCTACTCAAATGGTACCAGCTAATCCATAATTGATTACATTAGCAATGTAATTGTATGGGAATTACAGGTGGTACATAATAAATAGGCATACTTTGAAAAACTTGCCCCAAAACTTGTCTGAACAAGAGATCGTTACTTTGCTTAGACAAAGAGATCTACGTGGAATCAGCGCCTTGTACGATCAATATGGGAACTTTATTTTCGGTTTGATTTATGAAGTCGTCAATCTAGAAGATTTGGCGGAAATTGTCTTGCAAGATACCTTTCTCAAGGTGTGGAACAAGATCGATTCTTTTTCCTTCGAGAAAGGACGTTTTTTGACTTGGCTAATGAATGTAGCTCGCAATACAGCCATTGACATGATGCGCTCCAAGAACTACAAGCAAACCATGCGCCTCATTAGCCTAGACAGCGTTCCCAACGACTTGGAAAAAACAGTTTTGGATATCCGAATGGAAAACATTGACCTTCGAGATATTGTAGCAAGATTAGATAAAAAATACGAAGAAGTAATCGCCCTTGTCTATTTCAAAGGGTACACACATGTAGAAGTCTCTGATGAATTGGGCTTACCCCTGGGAACGGTAAAGAGTAGAATCAGGAAAGCTTTCAAGGATTTAAGAGGCATATTGGAAGAATAAACATGATAAACTTTAGGGAGTACCTACAAGATGATCTTGTAGAAAATTATTGTCTGGGAACCGCTAGTCCTGAAGATGAACAGTATCTGTTGGACCTTTGCGCGAAGTATCCCGAAATTAGAAATTACTTGTACGAAAAGCAGAAAGCTGTGGAATTATTTGTCCAAATGCGACAAAGAAAGGCCCCACAGCGCTCCAAACGCACTATTCTGAATGCCATACAAGAAAATCAAAAATTGGATCGGGCACCGCTCGCTGATAAGGAGCAACTGACGGAGTTCATCCAACTTAATCGTCATACCCATCTGGAAAAATGGCTACAAGTCCTTGATAATGTGGAGGAACCAGTTGTAGCCTATGAGAATATCCACTTCCAGCCACTTTTCCAATCCCCTGAAAAGCAGCTCCTGTTGGTCTGGGCCAAACAATTGATACCTACGGAGAGACATCCAGATATCGACGAGCGCTTTATCTTATTGGAAGGAAGCATCGAATGCCATATTGATGGAGAAGTATTCTATATGGAACAAGGGGGTTACATGAAAATTCCTCCCCATTTGGATCATAAAGTTCTCGTGACCTCTTCTAAAAGAGCCAAAGCGGTTCTATCAAGGGTTAAAATCAATTAGGATTTAACTGTCTTCAACAAGGTATTTTCGGAGCTAGCCCTATCTGACTTAATGGGCTTAAGTCCGATAATGAGCCAAGCCAAATAGTTGGCTAAGAATGGAGGTAAGCCAAATAACCAGCTAAGCTAAATCCGCCATGGATGATAGTCAATCAAGCACATTGTCAATGCCCCTAACTCATCCCACAAGATAATCCGCTACTTGTTCTGAAAGCCCCTGTACCTCTGGTTCTTCAAACAAAGTCTTATGATGTCCTTGCACCACAGCGATGCTTAGTCCTCCCTTGGCCAATTTGGTCCATTGCCCCACCTGGTACTGCTTATCTTCGCGCTGCTCAAACTCCGTACTTCGAATAAAGTGAATGGCCCCCTCAATAGGCTGCCAGTGATATTGAGCATACAGCTTATTGAGCGATTCGATCATCAATCGAAGATGGCGCCCCGAACTACTCTCCGCTTCAACAGGCGTTTGAGGCACTGCTGCCTTCTTCGCCATCAAACGATTAGCAATTTTTCGTTTAATACGACTAAGATCACCATGTTTGACCAAATCGTAGAAACGTCTCAGCGTTTTACTCTTCCCCTGCGGGTCATCCCCAAACAAATGCAAAGGCCCCGAGTCAATAATTAACAAGGGATCAATTTTTTCCCCCGCTGCTTCCAACTGGCGAGCCATTTCCAAAGCCACCGCATTGCTAAAACAAGTCCCCAAAATGCGATAAGGTCCTTGAGCCTGTACCGTTTTGATCTCCTGGATATACTCTGCTGCCATCTCTTCAATACTCTGGTGAAACTCCCTATTGCCATCCAAACCAGGTGGTTGGATGCTGTATACGGGCAATTCTGCTGGTAAGTACTTCGTCAATGCCTGATAGAAAAATACATGCGCCCCTCCACCATGCAAACAAAACAGCGGCTGCTGCTCACCCTGCGCTCGCAGTGGCACCAACACAGAGCTGCCCTCCTTCCCATCTTGATTCATCATCCGAGCAAGACCCGCTATGGTTGGATGCTGAAATAGGGTAGCGGGGGGAAGGACCTCACCCATTTCTTGTTCGATGCGGGCAAATAGCTGTAGCGCCAACATGGAGCGCCCTCCCAAATCAAAAAAGTGATCTTCAATACCAATGGGTTGACGCTGAAATAGCTCCTCCCAAATCGTGCAAAGCTGTTGTTCCAAAAGGGTACGGGGTGGAACATAGTGCTGGGCTTCTGGAGTGATGGCAGGGCCCAGGTCACTGATATTGCGGGTGGGGAGCGGAGCGAAAGGCATAGGGATGTGCTGCCAGAGGGATTCGAGGTTTTGCGCTAGGGTATTGGATTGTAGCGCCCGACAGAAGGCCAATAATTGCTCATTGAACCATTGGAGGGTATCATCGTCTACGCGCTGTTGGTCATAGCGCCAGTTGATGAGTATTTGCTGGCCTGGTTTTATTCTGATGGTCAGCGGGTAGGTAGAGCTGAATCCACCTTCAAATCGCTTGATTGCTATTGGCCCAATCGCTGATTGTTCCTGTAGGAAATTACCAAATAAAAAGAGGCTTTCAAATAAATCGATGGTGGATGGCCACTGGCTCCATTGCTGAATTTGCTCTTGCGGAATATGATCGTATTTATTTTTTTGCCCTTGTGCTTTCTGTAGACTTTGTAGCCAATTTCCAAAAGTGGTCTGAGCTGGAATTGCTATTCGGTCTGGCACTACATTCATAAACAAACCACTAATGGCGTCTATTTGGGGAAAGGCATTAAAACGCCCAGAAACCGTTTTTCCAAAAACAACTTCCTGATGATCAAATCGTCGACCCAATAAAAGCACCCAAATACCCTGGAATAGGGTACTCAAACTAACCTGCCCTTCTTGGCAGTAGGCCATTAATCGCTGTGTGGTCTCTTGATCAATCACACTTTGTAGATCAACGAATGCGGATGTTTGCGCCCTGACTGGGAAATGCAGTACTTCAGACAAACCCGCTAGCTGCTTTTGCCAAAAGGCCTGGGCTTCCTCTGTGTCTTGCTGTGCCCGCCAATCCAGATAATTCAGATAATTGGGAAGGGCTTTTAGACTCAGGGACTTTCCCTGGTAAAGGGCATCGTAATACTGCAAAGCATCCTTTAAAATAAGGCCGCAAGACCAACCATCCAAAAAGAGGTGGTGACAGGTCCAATGCAATAGATACTCCTCTTGATCCAATTGGATCAGCTGTAGCTGTGATACGGGGGCTTCGCTAAGCGACAAAGCGGCCTGCGTCTCGTTTTGCAGCTTCTGAAGGGCCTCTTCCCGTGCACTGCCAGACAATTCCCGCCAATCTATAGTGGTCCAAGTCAAATCTGCTGATTCAGCAATCACCTGAACAGCCAAGCCTTTTTCTGATCTATCCACATAGGAGCGCATTGCATCGTGTCTTTGCATGCACAGCGCCCAAGCTTTTTGAAAAAGCGCTTCGTCAATACTTCCCTCTAGGTAAAAGGTCAAATGCAAAATACCTTGGTCTTCCCCTTCCTGCTGGCTATTGAATAGAAAAGCCTGTTGTAGATGGGATAGGGGATAGCGATTGATTTTTGGTAGATCAACTTCGACAAGCTGCGAAGCAGCAGCGCTTTGCGTCACGCTACGCGCTAAATCCGCAATGGTCTGGTGGTCAAAAAGCTGATCGGGCGCCAGATCGATACCCGCTTCACGGGCTTTAGCTACGATTTGGATACTTAGGATGGAATCACCGCCAATGGCAAAGAAATTATCTTGTCGACCAATGGGGCGATGGGCCAGGGTAGCTTCCCAGATTTGGGTCAATTGCTCCTCCAAGGCACCCTGAGGAGGGGCATAATCTGTATTGGTAGTGGTCGATAAAGCGGTGGGCTGGGGGAGGGCTTTATGATTGATCTTGCCATTGGGTAGGCGAGGAAAATCTTTTAGTGGAATAATGCCAGAATACATGGTGCCTTCTGCCATTATT
>JBCBDH010000334.1:0-7007 GCA_038529855.1 Bacteroidota bacterium
CTGCGTGGAGTACGACCGTCATCAACATGCTTTGTTCGGCAAGGCTGGTGTCTCCCATGAAATATTTACCTAATTCGAGGTGTCCGCTACTGCTAACGGGTAGGAATTCGGTCAATCCCTGGATAATACCCAGGATGATTGCCCGGATCAGTTCTTCCATATGTTTTGATTAATGGTGGTGGGATTAGCGTTTGAAAATAGCGAAGATTTCAACGACTAAACCCAACAAAATCAGAAAGGGCGCAATAACGGTCCGACGAGTACCATAGATAATGTCGGGGTCCCAAGTATCTGGATCGGGCATCGCTCCACCAGACATCAGCAGTAAGCCCAGAGCGACCAATACCGCTCCACCAACCATTAGGAGATAGTTCTGACGATTGAAAATCAGCTCATCGCCTCCGCTCACTTTGACCGTACTACTAGCCGTACTTTTTGAACGCGATATGGTAGGAGCAATGTTCTTCTTCTTAGTTCCTGGGTTGCTTTTTTTGGTAACAACAACTTTCTTCTTATTGGTCTTTTTACTCATGGTTGTTATTTAATAAAGGTCATCTACTCTCATTTGCAGGTATTTATTAACGACATAATAAGTACTGCTACTCGTGATCAGAATGCCTAATAATATTAATGCGCCAAATAATATGGCAAAACGAGGAATATCTTCTAATTGTTTCAAATCTGGTAAATCTTGCTGAGCTAAAAAGAGCAATAATATCAAGGCGCCTACCGCCAACAAACCACTCAAAAAGCCATGCATCAAGCTCCGCCAAAGATAGGGTCGACTAATAAAGCCCCAAGAAGCCCCCACCAATTCCATATTTTTGATCAAAAAGCGATTGGCATAAAGTGCCAATTTGATCGTATTGTGAATCAAGGATATGGCAATGAGCAAAAACAGTAAACCAATCGCCAGTGCCAACCAACTCACCCGCTCAATATTCTCCGACAGGCCATCTACAATACCTTCCTGATAATGCACATCGCTCACCAAGGGCTCGCTCTTCAATGCTTGTTTGATCTTTATCAAACTATCGCGCTGCATATGGCTGGCGCGGAGATTAAAGGTAAAGGCATCATACAAAGGATTGACAAAACCCAATTTCATAAAGTCTTCTCCCAACTCTTCGCGCAATAAGTCTACGGCACTTTCCTTACTGGTAAAAACGATAGAACCAGGCTTCACATAAGGCTCTTTCGCTAATTGTCGCTGTAGATCATAAATGGCCGTTTTGGTGGTATTAGCTTTAACTTCGACCATGAGATTTACATTCTCCTTGAAAACACGCACCAATTCCTGGGCATGTAAAATCAACAAGCCAAAAAAGCCAAGTAGGAATAATACCAAGGCTACGCTGACAATCGAATACACGTAATTGGGTTTTCTACTGATAGAGAAGCCCGATGTATTGCGCCCACCTTGTCTAGCCATATCATTCGTTATTGATGCGACGCACAAAAGTAGGAAATATTAAGCAATTGCATTTAGCAATTTTTTCCCTAGTTTTTCGTTCTTTTACAGACTAAATGGCTCCTGATTCAAAAAAACTAAAATCATTGCCCTCATGATATCATCGATTCGCCTGATCGCAGTGATCTTTTTATTCCCAATTGCCCTTCAAGCTCAGATTCAATTGCAGAACCCTTCCTTTGAAAGTACGCCGCAAGATGCGACGGTGCCTGTAGGTTGGTATGCCTGTGATGTGGGAACGACTCCTGATATACTACCAGGTTTTTGGGGCGTTTACACCGAACCCTCTGATGGAGAAACCTTTATGGGCTTAATTACGCGAGAAGATGGTACTTGGGAAAGTGTCGGACAGCGATTAAGCAAATCCATGGAAAATGGAAAATGTTATTCCTTTAGTCTTCAATTGGCGCATTCCGAAACCTATACTGGCTATAATATGCCCGTCAAATTGCGGATTTGGGGTGGGGGGAAAAAGCGGTCCAAAGATCAGTTACTTGCCGAAACAGGGCCAATTGAGCACACGGATTGGCAAGATTATACTTTTTACCTCAATCCAAAAGGCAATTACAACTACCTGATTATTGAAGCCCACTATATAGATGGCGTCTTTTTTTCCTATAAAGGTAATGTGCTGGTAGACGGCTGTTCGCCCATCACGGCCTGTAAGCGGGCAGATAATGCGGAACCAATAGATTCAGAAGACGTAGATAAAACATAGTTTTAATGGGTAATCGGCCCATCTACCTCAAATCTACTGCTGATCCACTTCCTCTTGTAAGCGTTCCGTGTCCTCTATCAACTGTTCGAGTTCTTGTTTCATTTGCTCGCGATCTTCTTCGCTGAGTTCTTCATTGCTGAGTTGTTCTTGCAATTCTTCCTTCTTTTGCTCTAGCTTTTTGATTCTATCGAGCATATCACCGCTGTCCTGGGCTTTTGATTTTAGATTTTCAAAGGCATTACCGATTTTTTCCAATGCCTCATCGTATTTACCTTCTCTAAATTTTTCTCGCTCTGCCTTAAGCAAATTACCAACAGATTTACCCACCTCTTTGACACCAGAAAGTACCTGTTTGGTCGATTCTTTTTCCTCGGGCGTACCCAAAAAGTAGTTGTAAGCCAAGACACCAACGACTAAAAACAGCGCAAGTTTCAACAGACTTTTGATCATAGTGATAGTTTTTTGCAAAATATAAACGATGCCGAAATATAATAATATTTTGAAAGATGATGGCTTTTAATCGACTGCCGGTCAGATCGTATTGACCAAAGGCCCAAGGCCCACTTCTATATCTGCTACATTTTACCTATTTTCGCCACTTATTTTAATCACTCGATTGATTTTTATTTTCCATGAGAAACTTTTTATATATCAGTTGGGTTAAAAACCAAAATTGTCGCGTAAAACAAGGTCTATTCTATGCAATATCAACCGAGAGACATCGAAAGTAAATGGCGTTCCTATTGGAAGGAACAAGATGTTTACAAAGTGAGTAATTCATCCGATCGCCCCAAGTACTACGTTCTCGATATGTTTCCCTATCCCTCTGGAGCTGGGTTGCATGTCGGCCATCCTTTAGGCTATATCGCCTCCGATATCTATGCCCGTTACAAACGCCTGAAAGGTTTTAATGTCCTCCACCCAATGGGTTTTGATGCCTTTGGTCTACCCGCCGAAGAATACGCCTTGCAAACGGGTATTCACCCCGCTAAATCTACTCAAGACAATATTGTCCGCTATCGCGAGCAATTGGGGAATTTGGGTTTTAGTTTTGATTGGAGCCGCGAAGTTCAAACTTGCGATCCTGCCTACTACAAGTGGACGCAGTGGATTTTTACCGAATTGTTTAGCCACTATTACGATAAAGAAGCCGATAAGGCCATGCCGATTGCCGATTTGGCCCAGCGTTTTGAGCAGGAAGGGAATGCCGCAGTAAAAGCAGCAACAAGCATGGAAACACACTTTACGGCTGCTGAATGGCAAGCTATGGGTGCCAAAGAACAAGACGATGTATTAATGAATTATCGATTGGCTTACAGAAAGATAGGTTATGTCAATTGGTGCGAAGCTTTAGGTACAGTCTTGGCCAATGATCAGGTAAAAGATGGTTTGTCTGAACGTGGCGGTCATCCCGTGATCCAAAAGGCGATGTTGCAATGGTGTTTGCGCATCACCGCCTATGCCGATCGCTTGCTGTATGGATTGGACGATATTGACTGGACGGATTCCTTGAAGACCATCCAACGCAATTGGATCAATCGCTCAGAAGGCGCTCGCATCTTTTTCGAGGTAGCAGACACAGCACATCGCATAGAAGTTTTTACCACTAGGCCAGATACCATATTTGGTGCTACCTACATGGTATTGGCGCCTGAGCATCCTTTAGTCGCTGAGTTGACGACGGATGATCGCAGAGAGACGGTAGAAGCCTATCAGAAATATGTAAAGGCCCGCTCTGAACGCGAACGCATGTCGGATGTCAAAGAAGTCAGCGGAACAGCTATTGGGGCTTATGCCATCAATCCATTTACCCAGACCAAAATTCCCATTTGGATTGGTGAGTATGTACTGATGGATTATGGTACGGGAGCTATTATGGCCGTACCAAGTGATGATGATCGCGATCACGCTTTCGCCACCAAGTTTGGCTTGGAGATTATTGATGTTATTGATAAGTCCAAATACCCTGGTTCTACCAAATCGGATAAGGAAGGGATTATGATCAATTCTGGCTTTTTGAATGGGATGGAAGTACCTGATGCGATCAAAGCAGCTATTGACAAAGTAGAGGAAATGGACATTGGCAATCGACGGGTCAACTACAAAATGCGCGATGCCAATTTTAGCCGTCAGCGCTACTGGGGCGAACCTTTCCCTATTGTTTACAACAAAGAAAACATCCCTACGGTCTTGCCCTTGGATCAATTGCCCCTGGAATTGCCAGAAACCAATGATTTTAAACCTACCTCTGGCGGAAAATCGCCACTAGCACGTCAGGAAGCTTGGGTTACCTTGTCCAATGGCGATGAGCGCGAAACAGATACCATGCCTGCCGTAGCGGGTTCTTCCTGGTACTTCCTGCGCTATATGGACCCTGATAATGAAGAGGCTTTTGCCAGTCCAGAAGCCGTAAATTATTGGCAAGATGTCGACTTGTATATTGGCGGTTCAGAACATGCTGTAGCGCATTTGATGTATGCCCGCTTTTGGCATAAATTCCTTTATGATAAAGGGTGGGTGCCTACACAAGAGCCTTTTAAAAAGTTGATCAACCAGGGTATGATCCAAGGGGTGATTGAATTCATCTATTTGGTCAAGGAAGGAGGTGAAAGCACGAATCGCTTTGTTTGTACGCGTTTGGCCAAAGAGCAAGGGATTACGGATTATGCTCGCATTCCCGTACACGTAGACTTTGTTTCTGAATATGGATCAGATAATTCGTATTTGAGCAAGGAGGGTTTGGATCAATTTATTGCCTGGCGCCCTGAATATGCTGAGGCTAGCTTCGAATGTGCAGCAGGGACTTATCAGAATGGCGTAATCACACCAGAGGGGGAGGAATTTCGCTTTTATACTTTGTCGGAAGTGGGCAAGATGTCCAAATCCAAATTCAATGTCATCAATCCCGACGAAGTGATTGATCGCTATGGCACGGATTGCTTCCGTATGTATGAGATGTTTTTGGGCCCTATAGAGCAGAGTAAGCCCTGGAATACCAATGGTATTGACGGTGTTTTCAAATTTTTGCGCAAGTTCTGGGGCTTGTTTCACAATAAGGAAAGCCAGTTCCAAGTAAGCGATGAAGCCCCAACGCCAGCAGAATTGAAAATTTTGCATGCGGCTATCAAAAAGGTCAATGAAGACATTGAGCGCTTCTCCTTCAATACCTGTGTGAGTGCCTTTATGGTCTGTACCAATGATTTGAATCGCTTGAAGTGCAATAAAAAAGCCATCCTTGAACCATTGGTTATTTTGATTGCCCCATTTGCTCCTCACATTGCCGAAGAGTTGTGGACCAAATTGGGTCACGAACCCAGTGTCCACCAAAGAGATTACCCACAATACAATGAGCAATTCCTTAAAGAAGATGCCATCAGCTATCCCATTAGCATCAATGGCAAGAAAAGGGATTTGGTCGATTTTCCAGCTGATATGTCCAAAGAAGACCTGGAAAAGGCAGCTTTGGCCTTGGAAAGCATACAGAAATACACGGACGGAAAGACGGTTCGAAAAGTCATCGTTGTTCCTAAACGAATGATCAATATCGTCGTCGGATAGAGATACTGGTTACCTTTTTAGGGTGTAAAAGAATGGTAAGTAAAAGCCATGAATAATGGCGCGAATCTTTACTCACCAAAACATCCTAAAGTATGAAAACCAAACGACTACATGGGAGCTCCGCCACCTGGCTTGGGGCTCTTTTTTTTGTGGGGCTACTATTGGGTAGTGCTACTCGATTACAAGCACAAGAAATTAATGAGATTCTACAGCCAGAGGATTCCACTTATGAATTGGTTAATCTTCGCTTGAGCAATTATTGGGCGGATAATCCTCCTAGGCAAGTGGGAGAAGAAGCGGATAATGATCCGATGCATCAATTTTATAAGTGGGCGCACTTTTGGGATAATCGCTTGGGGCCCAATGGTGATGCAGCCAGTGCAAATGCGATGATGACCAGTTTTATTGAAGGAGGTTTACAAGTATGTGATAGCGAATTGGATAGTGATATTTACTGGCGGAGTTTGGGACCTTTTAATTCTGATGGGGCACTTGGAGAGTTTGAAAATGACACTAAATCTTGTAGTGCGCTCTTACCAGGGCATCAAAATCAAGGGATGATTACTAGTTTGGATGTTAATCCAAATGATGAGAATGATATCCTTGCTGGAGGGCGTAATGGTGGTATATGGAGATCGCGAGATGGTGGGCAAAATTGGTACAATACGACTTATGATGAAGGCTACTCCATCGTAGGGGTCTCAAAAATAATTAGACATCCTCAAAATGATCAAATTATATATGTGGCAACCAGTTCTTCCATTGGGGTTTGGAATTTTGGCCATTCCTATGGGGTTGGGGTGATTCGATCTGATGACGGTGGAGAAAGTTGGTCTGCCACAGGGCATTCGCCTACCTATGGTGCCAATGGGCAGGTATTTAGTCTGGCCATTGATCCTAATAGCACGGTTTCCAATACCATTTTATATGCGGGAACTGTAACCAAATTATTGAAGTGGGAGGGAGATGCTGCGGCTACTGGCAACTGGACGACCATGTATGAGAATAGTACCTGGTACAGTGGTTCTACCTGGTATGAGGGGAATTTCTACTATGGACGAGCGGATTTTAGAGACGTAGAGGTAGAGAGTAATGGAGATGTTTGGTTTAGCAATATCGAAGGTTTATTTCGACTGCCTGCTGGAGGGTCAGCTGCTGATGTCGTCGCCTTTGAGGATTATGATTTACCTGCGATTTTTCCGATCTCATTTGTCTGTGATGGGGTGACTCGTACTTTTGATCGACCTGTTTATTTCAAAC
>JBCBDH010000335.1:0-7005 GCA_038529855.1 Bacteroidota bacterium
GCATTGACGGCAAGGGCCGCTAATTTTGCCATTGAAGAAATGAAAAAAGAAGTACTGTAAATAAAATATGCCTTACAGGTCAGTGAAGGATTCTGGGTGGCCATAGAGGTCATGCAGGAGTCATCAGTGACAAAGACATTGGAGCAGTTGTGTAGCTGATTCCATTTGTTGAGCAGGGAGGTTTTTGGGTCATGGCCCATGCGAATACCGCCCATTTCGTGGATGTCCAGACCAGGGGCTTGTTTGGAATCGCTGGTGCGAATATTGGTGAAGCCCGCTTTTTTGTACATATCCGTAAATTGCTCAAAAAAGTCTTGGACCATCTTTTCGTCATTGTCATCGTAGTCGAGGGCGATCTTGAGAAGGGGGATGCCGTATTCGTCCTTTTGGAATTCGTCGAGGGCTACATAGTTGGATTCTTTGGGAATGGTTTCGCCCATCATGTGGGAGCCAACTTGCCAGGGTTTAAAAGACTTTTTGGCCAGTAGGTTGTCGCGCAATTCTGTGCCATAGCCCTCAGCATTGACCTCCAAATTCCTAGCGGAATAAAAACCTGCGGCATAGCCGCGTAGAAAATCGGTTTCTTGTTTGTATACATTTCTAAACCTTGGGACATAGGCTGTGGTTGCTCGACCTCCGCGGGTGCGAATATCAGCATGGCCTTCATAATCGGCCCCAATTCGTGCGCGGTAATTGTGAAAACCAACATATTTACCCAATAGGCTATTATCATTGCCCAAGCCATTGGGAAAGCGCTCAGAGATGGAGTTGAGCAGGATGGCAATGGAATTTAAGGTAGCGGCATTGACGAAGATGACGCGAGCGAAGTATTCCTTGGTTTCTTTGGTCTGTGCATCAATGATGCGTACGCCAGTTGCTTTATTGCTCTGTTGATCAAAAATGATGGAGTGAACGATAGAGTGGGGACGAAGGGTGAGGTGTCCCGTTTTTTCTGCCCAGGGAATGAGGGTAGAATTAGCACTAAAATAACCACCATAAGGACAACCTCTCTGGCAAATATTTCTGGCCTGACAAAGCGCTCGTCCTTGTTTGACAAATATCTCTTTGCTTTCCGTAAGATGGGCACATCTGCCATAGATAACATGGCGGTTTTGGTAATGGGTTTTGACGGATTGCTGAAAGTGTTTGTCAACACAGTTTAATTCCCAGGCTTTCAAAAAGTCACCATCAGGTAGGATATCCAGGCCATCGTAATTGCCAGATACGCCAATGAATTGTTCTACATAGGTATACCACTTATCCAAATCCTTGTAGCGAATGGGCCAATCGACCGCAAAGCCATCCCTGGCTGGACCTTCAAAATCAAACTCGCTCCACCGCTGTACTTGTCTGGCCCACATCAGCGATTTCCCCCCAACCTGATAGCCCCTGATCCAATCAAAGGGCTTTTCCTGCACATAGGGATGTTCCGTATCTTTGACAAAAAATTGCATGGCATCTTCGCGATAGGCATAACAGCGACTGATGACGGGATTGTCTTTTTGGATTTCGTGTGGGACACGGTTGCGATGTTTGAATTCCCATGGTTGCCTATTGGTAGTGGGATAATCCTTGATGTGTTTGACATCTCGCCCGCGCTCCAGCAATAGGGTGTTTAAACCATTATCACAAAATTCTTTTGCGGCATAAGCGCCAGTCATTCCCGCCCCTATAACAATTGCATCAAAATGGTGATCTGTATTCTTAGCCATTTTCTTCGTTTTTTAAATTTAGGAGATGGGCTCACAGCCTTTGTACTCACCAGGCAAAAATTTCCAGTCGAGTTGTTCCTTTAAAAAATATTCTGAACTAGTAAAGTGCTGTTTGCTCAATTGCAGCGTCGTGTCAAAAAAGAATTTGACAGGCGATTGTCGATCACTGGACTGATAGAGGTAATCCAGAAATTCTTTTCGCTGCTCTGCGCTCAGCTCTTTAAAGCCTACCTGGTAATTTTCCAAAATGATCTCCTGAAAGCGCTTCAAGCCATCCACATACTTCTCTGCTTGTGCTGGCTGATAACAGTCATTGACCATCGTCAGGATAAACTCATATACAGGCTCAGGGGTAGGTGCTTCCACGCCATCCAGTGGCAAAAGTGCATGGGATAATTCCTGAATCATTTGAAATTCGTCCAAATCGATCACCAAATTATCATAACTTGGCATGACGGGTTCCTTTGTTCCTGGCTGACAAGCAGGATAAACAATCATTCCTGCAGAAGCCACCACAATACTTTGTAAAACTTGTCTTCGATTCATCATTTAGTTTTTTTATGATTTTGCCATAGCCCTTACATTTTTTATTTATTCCATATAGCCGCCAACTCCACTAGCTCTCCATCCAATAATTCTGCTTCTCCATCAGTAGACCATATTTCTACTTTGTAAAAAGGGGCAGTGGGAAAAACGGTTTCTGTCATCACACATCTTCCCTCATCAGCAAATAACTCAATTGCAGCATGATCTAAATAAAGGAGCCAATTGATATTTGCTGCATCACCAATTACAGGACCCGTATGCACACCCACAAAATCAGGGCTAAAGGGCGATTTAGAAGCATGGTTTCGATCAATATGATAAGTGGCATTGGCACTTTGGTAATAAATATCCAGGTACTCGTCCAGGTCATTAGACAGGCGAAGGCCAACGTTTCCCGCTTTTGGTTTTTTAAAGCTAAGGGCCATTTTGTACAACTGCTTTTTAGGCAGCTTAATCAGTTCTGTCTTATTCGCGTAAAGCCCAGCTTTCAAAGGGTGGCGCTTCTCTTCCAATGCACCCAATTCCCTTACTGGCATTGATCGCATTTGGTACTGCTCCCCTTCCCAATGAAGACTTAAGACCCTTGGCAAAGTCATCGCACTGCGCCATTTATCCGTAGGGACAATCTGGGCATACTGCCAATTACTCATCCATCCCATCGCCAATCGCCGCCCATCCTCTTTGGGAATATCTGACCAGGTGACCATCGCATAATTATCTTTACCAAAGTCTGCCCAGTATTGTTGCGCTGCATTTCCACTAAAGGTCTGTCCATCAAAATCGCCCACAAAATAGCCAGTGGCAGTTCCGCCATTGGGGGCCTTTTGCTGTATGCTGACGATAAGCACCCATTTGTTTTCCTCACTTCCTTCCACTTGCAGCGGAAAAAGATCAGGACATTCCCAGAGTCGATCATCACCAGGAATACCAAACTCAGAGGCAAAGGTCCAGTCAATCAAATTGGGGGAAGTATAAAATTGAGCCTTATCATAAGCCGCCAATACCATGACCCATTGCTGACTGGCTTCATGCCAGATAACTTTGGGATCTCTAAAATCTTTGATACCTGGATTGGGGAGGACGGGATTGTTGGCATATTTGGTCCAGTTGCGGCCTTTATCTTGAGAGTAGGCAATGGATTGGTATTGATAACGAGCGGTTCCTGCTTTTTCTCCTTCTGGATCGTGATGGGTGAAAATAGCGATCATAGGTGGCTTTCCATCCTGGCCCAAACCGCTGGTATTGTTCCAATCAATGACAGCACTACCTGAGAAAATATAGCCCAGAGAATCAGGGTACAAAGCGATGGGCAAATGCTCCCAATGCACCAGGTCAGTACTTACTGCATGTCCCCAATGCATGGGCCCCCAGACAGTGGAATCGGGATAATATTGATAAAACAAATGGTATTCTCCCTCATAATAGACCATGCCATTGGGGTCATTCATCCAATTAGCCATTGGCGAAAAATGGTATTGATTGCGATGAGCTTCGCGATAATCATTGGTCTCCGCTATGGCAGTCGCTGCGGTATCTTTCATAGGCGAATCACAGGCCAACAATAGCCCAATAAGGAGATAGACGAATAGTAAAAAGGATTTATGCTGTTTCATCTGAATTCATGCACGGTCAAAAAGGGATTAGCTCCCCCATCAATCAATCCAAGTTGGCCTAAGTAAACACCAATTGTTTGAGGTATTCTGCTCCTACCGCTACACTTTTCAGTGGCGTAGAATTGTCGTATCGCTCCTGTTCAAGAAGAAAATACTTCATACCATATGCTGCTGCTACTTTGAGGATTTTGGGATAATCAATCATTCCCGTTCCCAAATCACAAGAAGCCATGGCCTCCTCCGCAGGGGCCTCCTTCATGCGGTCTTTGATGTGACAAAGGCGAAAGCGATTGGCATATTTAGTAAGGTACTCAATTGGATCAGCTCCACCCGTCACCACCCAATAAATATCCATCTCGTGATCGACCAGTTCTGGGTCCGTATGGTCCATGATAAAATCATGTGGGATCATCCCTGAAAAAGCTTTAAAAGAGTAAGCATGGTTGTGATAAGCAAAGCGAATCCCCTCCTTTTGGCAAATTCGCCCACATTCATTAAATCGATCCACCACCTTCTTCCAATCTTCTTGACTCTTCTGCGGCCCCACCCAGGGACAAATCAGGTATTCCATCCCAATCTCCGCGGCTTGCGCCGCTTTGGCCTCCAAATCATTGTTTATATTGCAATGACTGGCCACCATCTTCAATCCAATATCATCAAGGTATTGTTTAAATTCCAGGTGTCCCATTTCCCAAAACATCCCCTTTGGCCCTTCAAAGCCTTCAATCTGCTTATAGCCCATCTGTGCCAACTGTTTCAGCACGCCTTTGGGATCATTGGGGAAATCATCGCGAAGGGTATACAGCTGTATCCCAAATTCCTTCAGACTTGGACTAGACATCGTTTCATTTTTAAGCCCCTTAGCAGCAGTATTTTCATTAGAACCAGCGCTACATGCCCAACTGGGCAGCAGTAGGCTACCAGCGGCAGCCGCCCCAGCCAAATGAAGAAATTGACGACGATCCTTTTTCATAAGTTCTTATTTAAACAATATTTAATTGGCCGTTTGAGGAATAAGTAAAATGTTGTATGGCTAAGCTAAAGAAAATTGAATGATATTGCGCTATATCGCAGTAGGATATTACCGCCCAAAAGAGAGAATTTAGCGAATTTTTGAGCGAGGGAACAGGAAAGTATTGGAAAGGTGGGGGAAGGTGTTAGCGGTGCAAAGGGGTCGTTCTTATCTTCATTCGAGTATCGGACTCGTTCCAAGTGCATCCCAAACCCACCAAGTCACACCCGCTCCAATTTCACAGGATAAGTCCCTCCCGCATTCCACTGACACACATAAATGTTTTTATCTTCATCAATACATACATCGTGGCAATGTTTGAAAATGGCTTGCTCCTGAACCATCAATTGTAGCTCCCCCTCGCGATAGGCTGGAGCCGTACCGCCAGGATTGGAAATAACTTTATTATCCTTGTCTAGAATGGTGACAAATCCAGAATTAGGGGTTTGGTTCAGATAGCGCAAGCGGGACCAGCATACCCCAGCATACAATTCTTCCCCATCAATTACAGGGCGGCAGACATAGGCACCAGGGAGGAAAATAGTTGCTAAATATTCGCCTTCCAAAGTAAAGCGCTTAAAGGAGTTATGTGCTCTTGAGGTAATGAGTAGGGTAGGTGCCTGGCCATTCCGCTGGTCAATGCAAAGACCATGTGGTGTGCGAAACTGCGCATCTCCATCTCCCTTTCCTCCAAACTTGCGGATCAACTCCCCAGATGAGGTAAATTGGAAAATGTAATTAGAACCATAGCCATCCGCTACATAAATATCTCCATTTGGGCCAATGGTCGTTTCTGTGGGAATAAACCGCTCCTCCTTTTCCAGAGCCCCATAATCTGATGGATGCCCAATCGTCATCAATTCGCGACCCTCCAAGGTCGTTTTTACCACTCGACCTTCATTATCGCTAATGAATAAAAATTCCTCTCCACCCGCTTCCCAAAGCGTCAAACCATGCCCCCCTTGTAAGTCGTTCCCCAATGATCCAATAGCTTTCCTGATTTATCGTAGATCAGGATATTATTTTGGGTTTCATCCCCTATCATAATCAACCGCCCCTGCTTATCCATGACCATCTCGTGGCAATTTTTCACGGGATGCTGCTGCGCATCCAACTGCCCCCAATCCAAGTGTACGCGATAGCGAAAATCGCCATGTCCAATGATCTCTTCGCTCAGCCTAGGACTGGATTTGCGGATATAAAAATGAGGGACCAATGGTCCCGCTATTCCCGCCCAAGCACTGGTTTTTAAAAAGTTTCTTCGATTAATTGAGGTCTTTGACATAGGTTTATTTTTTACAAAAATTGGAGGATCAAAGTGCCAGGTCCAAACCCACTTCAACGGCTACATCTGGTCGAGCACTCTTAAATTGTTCTACCCCTTCCTGGCTCACCTTACTTTGCCAAAGAAACAACTTTTTGAGCGAAGACCATTCTGCCAATAGAGCTAAACTTGCATCTCCAACCTGAGTACCATATAAATTCAGTGAGGTCAATTCAGGCAAGTCTTGCAATTGGGCAATACCTTGATCACTAATGGGATTGTTGTTGAGTTTTAAACGAGTGAGATGAGGAAAAGCTGATAGGCTCTTTAGCGCTTCGTCTTCGATTTGGCTATTGCTTAAATCCAGCCAAGTGATGTGATGCTTGATGCCTTGTAAAATTTTCATCTGCTCAGCCGTGATTTTGCCTTGGCTGCGGATACTCAAAAAGGGATTCGCCGCAGCTATGGGGCTGGCCTTAAAACCAGCCGCATTGACCTGGGCGAGTAGGGCCTCCTCTACTTGGCTAAGGGTGATTCGCTCGTAGATGGGGCGCTTTTTGGTCGTAAGACCATACTGGCTGAGAAGCAGCTGTTGGATATCCTTGGGGATTTTTTCATCGCTGATGGCAAGGTCAAAGGAAGCGCCGCTTTTGATCCAATAATCCAACAGGCGTATTTCTCGGTAGCTCAGTCTTGGGCCATTGGGGGGCATGTATTTTCGACTAGTACCAGGGAGGGTAACGCGGTGAAAGAGTTCGCTCTCCGCGGCCTGACCTGCTATGAGGATAGGGCCATTGAGTCCACCTTTGAGTAGAGCGGCTTTAGAATCCATTCTCAGGCCCCCAGTAACTTTATTTT
>JBCBDH010000336.1:0-7004 GCA_038529855.1 Bacteroidota bacterium
AGTGAATGGCGAGGTGTTTTCCTTCGTATTGTTGCCAGTCATGTGCCTTTAGGGCCGCCCGGAAATCTTTTTCCTTCAACACCAATTCCATATAAAGATAATCCTTTAGGTCAAAAATGACCAATTCTTCGGCAGGAAAGAATTCTTCTAGATTGAGCGTGATTAGCCCACTGTTGGCGACTCGATTGACTAAGGGTTGATCCATGACAATAATACCATTTGAAATTTCAACAACATGGAGTAGGAGAAAGTTGTATCCCTTCCTACTCTTCTTCTTGATGACTTGCTGCCGGAGGAGCTGCACCTGGCAGCGCATCCAACACTGCCGCACTTACCTCCGCTAAGGCGAGTAGGCGCTCATTGACAGGCAGGGCCGCTTCGACTTTTTGGATGATCTCTTCGATGGGAGCTGCTTCTCCGATTTCGCTATCTGGCGCTTTAAAATCTTTAGGTTTGGGCAGGTCTTTAAGGTCTTTTAGCCCAAAGTAATCCATAAATTTTTCGCTGGTCACATAGAGTAGGGGACGACCTGGGCCTTCGCTTCTTCCGCTAATGGTCACCAATTCCTTTTCCAAGAGTTTTTGGATGGAATAATCACAGCTGACCCCTCGGATTCTCTCCAATTCGGATTTGATGACGGGTTGTTTGTAAGCAATAATAGAGAGGGTTTCCAGGGCAGCGCGGGAAAGGCGCTTTTTAGTGGTTTGTTTTAGATAGGTACCTACGACACCGTGATAAGCGCCTTTGGTTAAAAACTGATAACCTTTGGCGATAGTGACCAATTCAAAGGCAAAAGCTTCTTCTTTGTACCGATCTTGTATTTGGGTGATGGTGGTTTCCAGATCACTTGCCTCAAGTGTCGTTTCAAAATGCTCTTCTAAAACGCCTTTGATTTCCTCTAAACTAATCGGTGCCTCACTCGTAAAAATCAGACTCTCTATATGTTGGGCCAAGTATTCCAATGCTACGTTCTATTTAGGTAATAGGATTTGAAATCTGCGCTAATAGCTACTAAGATTACACAAGCGCGAAGGTAAGGAATGTTGAAAGAAAATTATTGGTACAATTCGCATTTCTGCCGCACCTGATTCTGAAAGGGAATATCTCGAATCAAACGCTTAAAAGACTGGTTATTGTGTTGGGGGTTCTCCTGAGGGGAGGTATTTTGATAGTAAAAATCGGCAAAACCCTCTAGTCCCTTTAGCTGATAGGCCACCCCAGCCAAACAGTCGGCATAAGTAGAATCAGATTCGGGATGATAGAGCAGGTACTTATCAATGGCTCTTTTTCGATAGACCCCCAGTTGATTATCCGTTGGGCGGTCGTAGTCGATGAGGTGCATTTTGGGATCATTGGGGATGTAGCGGACGATGAATTCGTCACCTTTTTCTACGGGTAGGCCATTGGCTCGACTCTTTACTTTCTCATCTGACCATTCTTTTTCTACATTATAGGCTTTGCCATCTACGAGAAAGAAATAACTTACCTTGGTCCCATTTTCGTGTAAGATATTGAGGACCGTTGCACTAGTTTCGCCCCCCATATTAGACAACTCATCGGCAAGTGCAACCTTATCCTTCATCGAATTCCAATGCAGTAGACCAAAGACAAAACCACCGACCAAGAGCACAAAGCCACCGAGCAGGAGAAAGCTTTGCCACATGTATTTTTTCTCTAATTTTTTTCGCTGTCGGTTGAGTGGCGTATCTGCTGATCGATTGATTTCAAAACCGTATAAAAACTGGTTATCCTTTTTTTCAATGTATAGATCGCACAATTGTTCGTCGATGAAAAAGGAGTAGGAAGCATCCTGTAGTACTTCAAAATCAATGAGTAGAATTTTTGAATTGCAATAGACCAGTAGATGACCAGATTGAGCACCGTGCATAATGCCTACATTATACCGTTTGCCATTATCCGAAACATATATCCAGTTAAAGCGATTCAATATATTATACTTGTTTTATATTACTTAACCCAAAATATAGCCAAAAGATACATCCTTACCTTTAATTAACGTCTAAAAGCCTACTTTTGTAGATTACAGACGGATTTAAATGACTTTTTTATAAAAATTAAATGGATGAATGCGCAAGAAAGAGCAGCGCTAAAAACAAAGATAGAGGCAAGCATTCAGGAAATGCAGCAAAAAATAGTGGGATTGGAAGAGATGACGCAGCCTATCTCCCCAGAGAATTCAATTGGGAGAATCAGCCGAATGGATGCGATCAATAATAAAAGTGTAGCAGAAGCTGCACTGAGAAGTGCTCGGAAAAAACTGGGGCGCTTAAAAGTGGCGCTGAGTAAAATTGACCTGGAGCATTTTGGTATTTGTAGTCGATGCAAAAAACCAATTCCGCCTGCTCGCTTGATGTACTTACCAGAAAGTACGCGCTGTGTACATTGTGCAGATCGGTAATACACAGATTGATTTGGATCAAAGGGGACCAAAAAAAACAGGGCACATACGCGAATCCGCGCAGCACCCTGTATAACCCCAAAAAACCAAATGAAAACAATCTACATATAATAAGTTCTTTAGCAGAATAACTACTTTCTTTTTCAATTGTTCAGAATCGCTTTTGACTCTGCCTCTTTTTCTAGCGCCTCTATTGCATTAAATTCGACCTTTTGACGACATCCATTTTGCCAGGTCACATTTTTTGGAAAAATTTTATTCTCTGTTCTCCCTTTTTAAAAATAATGGACAAACTACGCTAAATTTGTACGGCTTTGCAACCAAAGTGACTGGGAATAAGACTTGCCATGAATTGTTTTATTTGACATAAGTTTTCCCATATCACTTTCCAAGTGCTCTTATGATAACGAAATTAAATTCTGTTTTATGCTTTTTGATTGTCTTGTACAAGTCAAAAAGCTTAAGATAAATTGTTAATGAAAACATTGTTCTGTTAACATTTTTCTGCCATTTGTTAAAAAAGCATTAAAAGTTAATTTTTAAATTTTTTCAAGAAAAGAACCAAACCTTGGCTAAAGTCCGAAAAATATTTGTCTGTACCAATTGTGGTGCTACCTCTCCCAAATGGGTAGGAAAATGTAACTCCTGTGATTCCTGGAATACTTACATCGAAGAAGTTGTCGTTCGCGAAACCAAGCAGGAAGCCAAAAAGCAAGCCTGGAAGGGGAAAAGCAGCGCATCTGCCAGCCCACAGCCCATCGCCCTACCCAATATCCAGGCTGGTCATACCCAACGCCTAAATGCTCCTGATGCGGAACTCAATCGCGTATTGGGAGGAGGCATTGTGCATGGATCAATCATCCTCATTGGTGGACAACCAGGGATTGGTAAATCCACTCTCATGCTACAGCTGGCCACAGGCATCAAAGCTAAGGTGCTTTATGTATCTGGGGAGGAAAGCGATGAACAAATCAAAATGCGTGCGGATCGCATCGGCCAACCCCAGCCCGACTGCTATATCCTTACCGAAACCAATACTGGAAAAATCCTTTCCCACGCCCAGCAATTACAGCCCGACCTGATGGTCATCGATTCTATACAAACCCTTGCTTCCCCACACATCGACTCGACCCCAGGGAGCATTTCCCAGGTGCGTGAATGTGCAGGAGAGTTGCAGCGCTTTGCTAAGGAAACCCACATCCCCGTCATACTAATTGGTCACATCACCAAAGATGGCGCTATTGCCGGCCCCAAGCTACTGGAACACATCGTAGATGCCGTCTTACAATTTGAAGGAGATCGCAACTACACCTATCGCATCCTGCGCACCATCAAAAATCGCTTTGGATCGACAGATGAAATGGGGATTTACGAAATGCAGGCCAATGGCTTGCGCGAAGTGGCCAATCCCTCTGAATTGTTGCTCTCGCAAAAAGATGAGGACCTGAGTGGGAGCGCGATTGCCGCGACCATGGAAGGTATGCGTCCTATGCTCATTGAGACCCAAGCCTTGGTTAGCACAGCTGTATATGGCACACCACAGCGATCTGCTACGGGCTTTGATCTTCGCCGCCTGAGCATGTTATTAGCAGTTTTGGAGAAGCGAGGCGGTTTTCAATTTGGGCAAAATGATGTTTTTCTCAATATCGCTGGTGGTATTCGAGTAGATGATCCCGCTATTGATCTGGCCATTGTTAGTGCCCTGATTTCTTCCTTGGAAGATGTTGCCATTCCTGCGGACATTTGTTTTGCGGGCGAGGTAGGGCTCTCTGGTGAAATTCGGGCCGTTAATCGCATTGAGCAAAGGATACAGGAGGCCGATCGGCTGGGCTTTAAGGAAATCTATATTTCTAAATACAATACCAAAGGTTTGGATCAGGATCGCTATCAGATTCGCATTAATGTCATTGGGAAAGTGGAAGAATTGTATCACTCCCTATTTGAGGTGTAGTGCCATCTAGCTGCTTTTGCTTGGATCAAACCGCAATATTCAACAAAGCACTCAAAAGGAAACCAAATATTTAAAAGGACTGTTTAATAGAAAAACAGCTACCATGTCGCGATCTGCCGAAATAGCTATTCCTACTGATCATCCCATACTCTTGTATGATGGTGTCTGCAACCTTTGCAACCACTCCGTACAATTTGTCATCAAACGAGATTCCAAACAGCAATTTCGCTTTGCCGCACTACAGTCAGATGTGGGGCGAAAGCTGTTAGAAACACATCAGTTTTCAGCGGATCACCTCGACAGCATTGTTTTGATTGAAGATGGGAAAGCCTACAGTCATTCAACGGCTGCTCTTCGCGTTAGTCGCCAGCTCAATAGCTTGTGGCCCCTGCTTTACTTTTTCATTCTCATCCCCGCCCCACTACGAAATTGGGTTTACAATTGGATTGCAAACAATCGCTATCGCTGGTTTGGTAAGCAGGACACTTGTATGCTCCCTTCCCCAGAAACGCGCACGCGCTTTCTGGACGTCTAATCCGATTTGATTGTTTTTTGTATTAATTGTAATTTCGCATCTTCTGATACGGAACGGTCCTGTTTTGGAAACAGCCAGCCCGCTTTCTCGTATCAAAAATCATCCTTATATGTTGTTAACCGAAAGTGATAAAATCATGGGCAAACGCACCGAAATCGCAGCAATTCTAAAAGATCCCCAAATAGGTGAAAAAACACTGGTCAAAGGCTGGGTACGCGCCTTTCGTTCCAAAAGATTCATCGCCCTCAATGACGGTTCCTGTATGGACAACTTACAAGTTGTAGTCGATTATGAAAAACTGGAGGAAACGCTGCTCCGCGATATTAGTTTTCATGCCTGCATCGCAGTCACTGGCCAATTGGTCGAATCGCAAGGGACTGGGCAGGCCGTCGAGCTTATTGCCGAAGAAATCGAAATCCTAGGCGCCACGAATCTGGAGGAATATCCCCTACAGCCCAAGGCGCAGACCATGGAATTTCTCCGCGAAAAAGCCCATTTCCGTATGCGGACCAATACCTTTAGCGCCGTTTTTCGCATCCGTCATGCTGTCGCTTTTGCGGTCCATCAGTATTTTAATGATCGAGGTTATTATTATATGCATACCCCCATTATTACTGGGAGTGATGCGGAAGGAGCTGGCGAGATGTTTCGTGTCACAACGCTCCCGCCTTTGGATGCGCCAACTTCAGAGGATGGCAATATAGATTATAAAAAAGACTTTTTTGGTAAAGCCACCAATCTCACCGTATCTGGACAGCTACAAGCGGAAATTGCCGCTTTAGCTTTTGGCAAGGTGTATACATTTGGCCCCACCTTTCGGGCCGAAAACTCCAATACCCCTCGTCACCTCGCTGAGTTTTGGATGATCGAACCAGAAGTGGCCTTTAACGATATCTTTGACAACATGGACTTGGCCGAGGATTTTGTCAAATACCTGATCAACTACGTCCTTGAAAAGTATCCTGCTGATCTGGCTTTTCTGGATAAACGCATCCAGAACCTCGAAAAGAATAAGAAAAAAGAGGAGCGTCGCCCCATGAGTCTCCTCGAAACGCTGCGCTTTGTGGTCGATAACGAATTCGAACGCATCACTTACACGGAAGCGGTTAGGTTATTGAAAAACTCCAAGCCTTATAAAAAGAAGCGCTTTGAGTTTCCTGTAGAGTGGGGGGAAGATCTCTATGCTGAGCACGAGCGCTGGTTGGTGGAGAAGAAATTCCAAAAACCTGTGATCGTTCGCGACTATCCAAAAGGCATCAAAGCCTTTTACATGCGCCTCAATGAAGATAACGAAACGGTGGCTGCCATGGATATTCTCTTCCCAGGTATTGGCGAAGTTATTGGTGGCTCACAGCGCGAGGACCGCATGGATGTCCTCTTGGATCGGATGAAAGGGATGGATATACACGAAGAGGAACTGTCCTGGTATTTGGATTTGCGCAAGTTTGGTGGCTGCCCACATGCGGGTTTTGGTCTAGGCTTTGAGCGCATCGTTCAGTTTATTACGGGGATGTCCAATATCCGCGACGTCATTCCCTTCCCTCGTACACCAGGGAATGCGGAGTTTTAAATGATTTTTTGGAGGAAGGAGGGCGTTTGGTATCGTGCAACGATAGACTTGGTGCGGGCTGCTTTTTCGGAGTGAATGGGCTCACTCCGAAAATCTGCGGGAAGCCAGTATGAACTATTTTCTGTTGCAAAGTACTCAGTATCGCTCATCCTCCAAAAATATCATCCTTTCCATATCACTTACCTCAATAGAAGGAAAGCCAAAATCCAATACAACCTTACCCCTGATCCGATAACATCCTTTCCCTCGAAAGGGCGCTTGATGAAGTGAATTGGGAAAATGAGTTGTATCAAACCAATGCCCTTCCTTATCCAGCCAACAGCCAAAGTACATATGCTGGCGGCGACTGGTCGTCACATCTTTTCGACAGACATAATAGCCAAAAATCTGGATTTGCTTTCCGACCTGCGCTTGAAGATCACGAGCCAGGATACCTTGGTTGGTAGGTGTTTGGACTAAGTCAAATGGAGAGCAGAGTGGAAAGCCAAGCAATTCGATTTGATCAAAAGCATCGTCGTGGGCCCCCTTT
>JBCBDH010000337.1:0-6999 GCA_038529855.1 Bacteroidota bacterium
CACCAATCAACAATACATAAAGACTGTAGGCCCACCAAGTTTGCCAAGGTGGTGGTAAGACCTCAATGAGGAGTTGGATTTCGGAAGGGTTCCATTTGTTTTCATTATTGGCACCTCTCAGTCGAAAGGTATAGGTGCCTGGGCTTACTTTGGTATAAGCCGCATAGCTTCTTTGATCAGCGGGATAAATCCAATCGCTATCATAGCCTTCCAATTGATAGGCATAGCGGTTTTTTTCTGCTTGGGTGTAGTTGAGGGCAGCAAAGCCAATGGAAAAAAAGTTTTGATGGTAAGCCAATTGGATTTGATCAATAAAATTGAGGTCTTTAGCCAAAGGCCAATCTTTTTCAAATAATTTAAAGCCCGTAAATGCGAGTGGGGGAGGAGTGCTTTGTTGGTAAAGGGCTTGGGGATGAAAGCGGTAAAAACCATTTTGCTGCCCCAGCAGTAATTCCCCTCTCGAACTGATGCGCATCCCCTTGTCTTGCAAAAAGAGGTCCTTTAAGCCATCCTTTTGATTGTATTGGATAAAATGGCCATCCTCATAATCATAACGACAAAGCCCTCTGTTGGTCGCAATCCAAAGATCGTTTTGTTGATCCTGAACGATTCGCCAAATCTTTTCACTGGGCAGGCCATCTTGTAACCGAAATTGACCAACTGGGATATTGGTCTTTTTTTGGGGGTCGATAAGCTCTATTCCATTGTCTGAAGTTCCTACCCAAATGTGGCCTTTGTGATCCTCCGCCAGCGTCATAATGCGTTTATCAACCAGCCCCGCTTTTTGGGAATGGGCAGGTGGATAATGGCGGAATACTTCTTTTTCTGGATCAAAAGTATAGACCCCATCCTCCAAAGTTGCCAGCCAAATATGTCCGTTTTGGCCAAGCAAAAGCTCGTGGATATGGATGCCTGGATCAATGTATTGGCTTTGATTGGGACTTTTGAGGTATTGTTTTAATTCCTTAGTCCTTGGATCAATTTTGATGAGGCCACCAAATTTTGTCGCCAGCCAAATGCGACCCTCTTGATCGCCAAGAATATCTGTGAGTCTGTATTGATGAATGGGGACGTCTTCCAGTTGCGGATGTTCAAAAGCTTTTAGGGCTTTAGTCGCAGGACCATAGGTCCAAAGCGATGGATCAGCAGACTGCTCATAGCCTCCAGCCGCCCAAAGCTGCCCATCAGGGGCCAGATAAAGGTGAAAGACATTGAGGTCGCCAGGTTGTGATGGACCCAGACTAGTGTGGTGGACTAAGTTTTCTTGATCATCCAATACAAATAAGCCTTCACAGCCTGTGGTCGTCAGATAGGTCAGCCCTCTTTGATGATCGACCAATAGATCGACGACATCGGCAAAAGGAGCCTCTGGACAAAGCGATTGATGGGGCCATTCTCTTAGCGAAAAGACCTGATTAGCGGGATCAAGAATACTGATGCCTTCCCGAAAATGAAAAAACCAATTTCTTCGTTGGGGATCTGTGTACAAGCCATCCAGCTGATTGCTGCCAATGGAAAAGGGGTCAGCAGGTTGGTGGCGAATCGCTTGAAAGCGCTTGGTCTCCGTATTGAAAATCAGCAGGCCCTGGTCGTGGGAGCAAACCCAAAGCTCCTGTGCGGACTTTCTGCCAATTCCTTTGATGACATTGGCGAAGGGATCAGCAAGGGCTTCTGGGGTATTATTGGGGTAGTAATAATTCCACTGTTTTTGCTCAGGGAGGTACTGCGCCAGACCGCGCCCCCAGGTTCCAATCCAAAGCTCATTGGCTTGGTCAGCAAAAAGGGTCATAGCGGCAGATAGGGTATCCTTTTGACCATTGGCTAAGGGGTAGGGGAGATAATCGACCTGGGCACTTCTTTTGTCAAAACGGTGTAAGCCATTATTGCCTGCCAGCCAAAGCCATTCTGGATGGCTGATGTCTTCCAGGATTTGATTGACGGAATTGAGGCGAAAGGCTTCTGCGTGATTGCTTACATTGGGCTGTAGATCAATTCGAATAAAGCTTTCCTTATCCTGATCAAACAAATGTAGGCCACTGTCATAAGTGCCTACCCAAAGTTGATGCTCAGCATCCAATAAGAGGCTTACGGCCGAATTGCGTTCGATAAAGGTATTGGCTACGGGATAGGAATAATTTTTAAAAGTCTCTGTAATGGGATCAAAACAACTCAAGCCTCCTCCAATGCTTGCGATCCAGATTTTTCCATGTGGGTCTTCCAACAAATCCATCATATTGTGGCCTTTGATGGAGGTAGTATCATTTGGGATTTGGCGATAGTGTTTGAAGTGGCGGCCATCGTATCGAGAGAGGGCATCATTGGTGGCGAACCACATAAATCCTCTGCTGTCCATCATGGCAGCATGGACCCAATTATCAGATAAGCCTTCCGCTGTGGTCAAGTGAGTGAAACGAAAAGAGGGGGCTTGTGCGCTTAGGGCAATAGCTAAGCAGCAAGATAGGAAAAGGCTCAGTAGTCGATATGTCAATTCATAGCTTTTCAATAGTAGGGACTGTTTGAAGCAGAGGTATGCTAAAATGGCTCGCCTATTCCCAGATGTTCTTCCTCTGATCTGGGAATAGGCAAACAGTTTATCAGCTTAATAGCTTAAACGTCTCTCTTTTAATAGCGCTGCTTGATAAAAGGATGTAATCTTTTGGGGCCATTATCTCCAACCAAATATAAGAAGTAAGTGCCAGAAGGCAAGTCCTGAATATCGAGTGTACGCTGATTAAATCCTTTTGCCAAATCCAAATCCCTTTCCATCACTAAGCTTCCTTGCAAATCGTAGACTTGTAGCCCTTGCCTTTTTTGCGAGGGGCTATGCAATTGCAAATGGAGCAGGTCTTGGGCGGGTAGGGGATAGAGCTGGCCTAGTAGGACGCTTTGGAAGGATTGGGCGAGTGCTTCTGATAGGCTGCCAAAGCGACTATTGGGAGCGCTATTGGGGATGACGCGCAGGCTGGCCTCATCGTCTTCTTCTGTCGTATCGCCATTGCCTGGTGTACTGTCAATATCAGTCTGCAAAAGACCAGTCACTTCCATATACAAATCTACTGGACTGGTTTGAAGCAAGTATAAATTAAATTGGATCACTTCCTCTGATCCTGCATCCACAATGCCCACAGACCAATCCTTTGATCCATAAGGTTCATAGCTTCCCTGCGAAGCAATATATTCTGATCCACCACTGAATACCGTTCCCACTGGTGCTTCAAAATGGCAAAGGACAACACTAGCTGCTGCATTGCCCTTATTGCTCAAGGTAGCTGTGACGGTAAAGGTGTTGTAGATATTTGGATTGGTGGGTTCGACCGTCATCGACAATTCGAGATCAACTCCATCTTCTTCCTCTTCCTCCACTTTTTTCAGACAAAAGTCATCCACCGCCAAAGCGCCATTTTCGCTGCTCTTATAAGCCCATGCGTACATATATGCTGAGCCAGCAGGCGCCACTGCCGTCAGTGAATAGAGGTCATAACTCGTATCAGTAATGGTCACATTCTCCTCGCTGATTTCCGAAAAATTACTATCCAAAAACTTGATGCCAATATCGCCTATTACATCTGTTGAGCTAATCTGACATTGCGCCGTAATCTTTGCTTTTTCACCAGGATTCACAGCCACTGAAGTGGCCATCCCAAAACCACCTATCCCACCATTGATCAATGCGGCAAATAAATCATTGACACCACCTGGCACAATTTGGGTATTGCCAAAGTTGTTCCAGCCAGCCATGTTTTGTCGGAAATCAGTATTGGGGTTAATACAGTCATTGTCCTCCTCTTCTTCGTATTTCACCACTAGGGTATTGGAGGCGATGTTGCCATTGCCCGCTGCATCATTGACCACATTTTCTGGTAAGCGGATTGTGATTTCTCCAAACTGCTCAGGTTCGACCTCTGCGCTGTAAGTGATGTTATCGCTCGTTGTAAAACTCCCTAAAAAGCCATTGCTGACCTCAAAGTCAAAGGTATTCAAACCATTGACCAATTCAGAAAAGACCACATCAATAAAGAAAACATCGCTAACCGTCGTCGTAGCTGTACTAATCTCCACGGTCGGACGAATCACATCTCCCAGATCATCGCCAATAGTCACTACCGCTTCGTCATCCTCATTAGCCGTACAACAAGAGCCATTGACTGGACTAGAATCTATATCCTCTTGGTCAGCCTGGCTTACCTGTGCAAAACTACTGATGCCCCCAGTCCCACGAAGGGTGAAAAGGGTCAACTCAAGTGTTTCGCTTGCTCCCGCTTCCAGACGAGCCAGGGTCCATTCTCCCGTCCAGTTGGCATAATTACCATTGGTTTCGCTTTGACTGACATAGGCCATGTCTTCTGGTGTGGGAAAATCAATCTTAATCCCTGTGGCCACCTCATCACCTGTATTTTGGATGGTGAGTGTATAAGTGCGATTTTGATAAATGGTCAATTGTGAATTATCAACGCTTAGGCTCAGTTCCAAATCTACCCCATCAACTCCAATGAGCTGATAATCAACGATTAAGTCATTGGAGCGCAAATTGGGATTACCTGCTGCATCAGCCATCGTGTTGGCCGCGACATAAATGCTGACAGCGCCAGGAGAGAAGGGCGTGACGACAAAAGTATAAGTGGTGCCAGTGGAAGGCACCAGGGTTTGTGCATTGCCGTTTTGAACGATAATATCACTGATATCAAAGCCTGCCACCTCTTCGCTGAGGCTTGCGTTTACTGTGAATGCACCCGTGACATTGGGGCTACTGGTAGAAAGGCTAATACTTGGAGGAGTTGTATCTCCACCATCATCGCTTTCCTTAGACAAACACAAATCGTCGATGGTCAGTATACCCCCTTCCAGGCTTTTCCAGGCCCAGGCATAAACATAGGCGGCATTGCTTGGGGCGCTTGCCGTGGTTTCATAAGACTGATAGTTACTGGTGGTCACCATGATGGGAATATCTTCAATTTGCTCCAGATTGGCATCTATGAACTTTAGTCCAAATCCAGCAAAAGCATTGGTGTTTTCCGCCTTGGCCCAAGCGCTTAGCTTAATGCGTTCCCCTGGTACGACTGCTGTTGGAGAGGCTTGCCCAAATCCACCTTCGCTCAGCCCCACTTGCATCGCACAGCAATCATTAAAGCCACCAGTTGTTGTTATCTGCGCATTCCCAAAATTATTCCAGCTATTAAAACCAGCTTGAAAATCGGTATTATCATTCAGACAAGTTCCAGGTTCTATGGGGTCGATATTGGTAAAATAGTCAGTGGTAAATAGGCCACGGCCATAGGTGGCGGCTAGGATGCGATCATCCGTTTGGCGGTGTTTGAGCATGGTGACTCGTACATTGGCTAGGCCATCAATAGAGGGTTCCCAAGTAGTATTGGCTCCATCCAGGTTTTCTGTAGTCCAAATGCCCAATTCCGTTCCGATCAATGCCTGATCTGAATTTCCAGGGGCAAAAATAACCCACCAAACTGGCATATCTGGTAAATCGCCTTCTACATCCGTCCAAGTCACCCCACCATCCACGGTTTCCCACACGCTAATGCGACCATACTGAGAGGAGGTGACCAGCATATGATTTTCATTATTCTCTTCGATTTCGATACAGCGCACATAGCCCAGATTGGCATTGGTACCAAGATAGCTGGCGCTTGGATTAGGGGTGTTGGCTTGATCTATCTGAACGATACTGCCAAAGCTGGTTCCAAGGTATACCCGATTATTGAATGTTGGGCTTACTTTGACTGCGGAGACAAAGCTAAAGGAGATACCCATACTCGACAAGGAAACCTTTTGAAGTTCATTGGCCCCACCAACATCGCTGATGTAGGCATAGCTATTGGATTCAGCAGGAGCATAAAGGACATTATTTTTGCTATCGTAATCCGTTGGCGCAATAAAAGGCCCTGCATCAATATCAACCACCTTGATACCTCCATTCCAATTATTGGAGGTGATGAGTTGCACATTATTTTGATAGGCGCCAATTTGAATATTGGGATTGTCTTCGTCAATGTGGCAATAGCCGCCATCAGCTCCCAGAAATTGCTGAGAGTCGCCCAGTCCTAGTTCAGTGAGTCTATGGGTGCCATTGTCTTGTGTGCCTCCTATATAGTATTCAATGCCTTCATCAGGATGGATGGCGCAGGAATAAAACTGAATGGTATTATAACCTTGATTTCTGCTTTCTGGGTTGGGTTGACTGGTATTTGCATTGCCAATGAAATAAACACCGCCATCATTTCCGTAGAGTGCTGTGGACGAGCTGCCAGGACGGAATAGTACCTCGTGTTGATCGACATGGCCGATGGAAATACTTCGCCAATTCTGTCCGCCATTTTCGGATAGGGCAGAGGTAATGCCACCTGCGATGACGCGATCGGCATTATTGGGATCGACGGAAATGGTCATATCGTACCAGCATTGGCGGCCGCAGATATTACTGGAGGTGCCAGGTTCCAGCCAGTTTTGTCCACCATTGTCGGTGCGATAGATACCAATGAGGGAGCCATCTGCGCGGCCTACCATGGCATAGAGGCGATTGGGAGCGGAGGGAGCGCAAGCGATTTGTATGCGAGTGGCTAAATTACCGTGTAGGTTGACGCCATTATTTGCAATAGGGATATAGAACCAGCTATCGCCTTGGTCTGTCGATTTAAAGACTCTGGTGCCTGAGCCGTTCATTCCCAATACGGCATACATGATCCCATCTGCTGCAATTTCCACATCTCCACAGGCATTACTTTGCGCATTGGGGGTATTGAGATTAAGGATGGTGGACCAAGTCTGGCCATTGTCTTTTGAGCGTCGCAAACCAGAACGGGTTGCTGCATAGACCCAACCCTGATCATTGACTTGAATTTTTTGGGTGAAATTAAAGCTGTTGTTATTGGTATTGGGGAGTAGTTCAAAGCTGTTGCCGCCATTGGTCGATCGCCATATACCCAAACCTCTTCCTGAATCGCCATTATTCCAGCCTTCGCCCGTCCCCAAATAAATCAGATTGGG
>JBCBDH010000338.1:0-6961 GCA_038529855.1 Bacteroidota bacterium
ACTGAGATGATTAGGTTCTAAGACTTGTTCTTTAATCTCTAGGGCTTTTAGTTGAGCGATGAGCGCCTTATCATAATCCCCCAAATCTTGATAGATACCAGCTAAGTTATTATAAGAAGTAGCAATACTGGGATGATTAGGTTCTAAGACATATTCAAAAATATTTAAGGCTTCCTGTTGAGCGGTGAGCGCCTTTTCATAGTCCCCCAAATCTTTATAGATTAAAGCTAAGTTATTGTAAGACATCGCTAAAGTAGAATCATTTTCCGCCAATAAATCCTCACAGATTGAAACGTTTTTCAAGTAATATTCCAGTGCTTTTTGATAAACCCCTAAATCTTGATAAATACTTCCAATCTCCCTATAAGCATCCGCCAATTCCAAATCCTCCTCCTCTTTTATCTCCTCCAATAACAAAATAGCCTTCTCATAAACGGCCGCCGCATTGCGATATTCAAAAAGCAAATTATACCCATCCGCTTTGAGTTGATAACTATCAATCACCTGCTGTACGGTCTCTCTTCCCTTCTCTATCGCTTGTTCACCAATCGAAATAGTTGCTAAGCCATCCCTTGCCGCTTTTTCCAATTGGGCTTCATCCAATACCTCTAGTGCCTCTTTGATTTTACCTGCTTTAAATAATTCATATGCTTCAATGTACAAATCAGAGGCAAAGTCCAAATTGACATAGGCCAATTCTTTGGCAAAAGCAGGTAATTTCTTTTTGGCTTCTTCCAGTTGTTCCTGTAGCTTATAAATCGCTTCGTTTTTTCCCAGGTATTCCAATCGAAAATCTTTTTTTAGCTGCACAATCAATTGATCTTTTTCCTCCCCTTCTTTTTCAAGGATGGCAATCTTTCTATTGACTTCTGCCAATAAAGCTTGTTCGCTGATTTCGTAGAATTCAGTTTGAACTTGAGCTAATTTTTTCGGTTCGGCCATATATATGCGTAGCAAGGTAGTTCGACCTAAAACGACGTCTATCAGATCCTTTTGATTCACCACTTTCAAACCATACTTGTCAACATCAATGGTAATCGAATTTCCTTTTTCGATACCCACAAATGCTAAATCAAAACGTCCCTTTACATCACTAATGTCCGCACCGCCATAAGGAGCAGTTACTTGTGCATCAGCTACATAGCGAATGGTCTTGGTTTTAGATTCATACTTGCTGTTATGGATAGAAATTTGTCCGCTCAAATCGACCTGTTGAGCAAAACTATTGATACTCATCAATAAGAGAAGGCAGATGGATAATGGCTTTAGCATGGTGTATTCATTTTGGTTTTAAAAGGATGGATATTTCCTGATCCGTTTGGGCAGGGATATTGGCTTGTTCCCAATTTTCGTAGCCAGTTTTTGAGGCGCGTAGGGTGTGGAATTTTTTGCGTTTGTCTTGATCTTTGATGCTCAGTTCCCAATAGCCATTTTTGTTGGAAAAGGTTTCTAGGTTGAGGACACTGACTCTTACGCTGTCTACATAATCGCCAGTTTTGTAGTCTTTGATGATTCCGTACAGTTGATCTAGCCCTCTTAAAGCGACTAATAATTCGATGGTGAGGTGAGGGGCGAGTTGATAGATGGAGTCTTCGTAGACGGCATAGTAAGGTTCGTTTTGTGGATCATCAAAGGTGATCTTTACGTGGTTTCCTTTTTCAAAATAGCCTGCTGGGACTTCAGTAAAAATGGCTTCTCGATTATTGTTGAGTTCTTTTCCAATTCTTGCAGTACCATAATTGAGGTATACTTTACCTTTGGGGGGTAAGGGAATGTTATTTTGGCTTTTGACGACTACGGTTATGGCATCAGAAGCTATGGAAGGAGAAAAGCTTAATAAGTCTCTGATACTATATCCACTAAACTCCGCAATCCCCGCTGGAATTGCAATCAACAAACCCAAACCAACTACCCAATTCCACCATCGACCAGTAGGCGATTGCTCTATTTTTTTTCTTTTTGGAAAAGGCGTACTTCCCAGGCTCTCCCCAGGCAATTGATCAATAATACCAAGTAGCGCTACATTGATCTTAGCCAGTGCCGCTTCGCTTTCCTGCGAGGTAGCCGTTCCCAAACGCTGGCCTTTCCGCCATTCTTCATAACGGGAAGATTGGATAATGACCTCCTGATGTAAATCCTGGTGCTTGATCTGTTGGGTGTAGCGAAGAAGGGCTTCAATGCCTTCCTTTGTCTTCCCACTGGAAATGAACGTATGGAGTTTTTGCTTCACGACTAATTGATCTGGCTGATTGAATAATGGTGAATCAATCCAAGCACTCAATCCAAGTCGATAATAATCAATTCACGGGAATGCTTGAATTTTACAACATCGTATTTTAGATGAAGCCAGTCAATATAACTTTTGATTCTCTTGGATAAACACTCGTCTTGGGAATTCAAAAAATACCTCCCCCCTACTTTTGATACCCCTGCTGAATTGCAAACCTTACCAACTCCGCCGTCGTACTCGATTGCGTTTTATCCCGAAGATTTTTAAGGCGAAAATCTATCGTCTTAATAGAAATAAACAATTGCTCACTCATCTGTTGGCGATTGTATTTGCCAACGATGGCGAGGATTTCTTGCTCTCTTTTTGAAAAGCCTTTTTGTGGACTTGGCCGTTTTGCATCATGAGGACCATCAGGCTCTCGTCATAATGCATGCTGAGCATAATGACTTTGAGGTTAGGGTATTGGGCTTTGACTTTTTTTAGGGTTTGTAGGCCATTCGACAACGGAATGGATTCGCGCTAAGGATGACTCACCACAGGCAAACCACAAGGGTAAAAAATGCCATTTCCTTCAGGAATTTGAACTTCTGGCAGATGACTGTTGACGGGTTCCACACCACCTTTGATAGCCGCTTGTTCTGTAGCAGTCAGCGCGATGTTTTGAAATTTAGCGATTTGATTTTTCATCATTGTATTTGATTTAAAGGGGGTTAATACTTGTTGTTTTTTAATGACGGTGCAAAGATGAAGGGAGAACAGCTATTGTGAAAATTAGATCAAGTGAAGTGGGCAATAGAACGTGTACAATAGGCATAAACAGCAGTGAATGAAGATTTGTAAAACTTTAAGGAATCAAGCGGAGATTTTACAAGCTGATAAACGCCATATGAAAAAGATTATTGATATTTTACCAAACCTACATGAGTAGTTTATAACAAAAACCCAACATGAGCACCTTATTCATTAGCCACAGCTCCCGCGACAATACGCTCGCAAAGGACTTGGAAGAACGCTTGGAAAAAAAAGATCATCACTCTGTATTTCTAGACCTCGATCCAGAAAAAGGCATCGTTGCTGGACAAAGTTGGGAAAGGACGCTTTACCGCAAATTGCGCTCTTGTCGAGCCGTGGTTGCACTATGTACGGATCACTATTTAAAGTCCCATTGGTGTTTTGCAGAAATTGCCTTGGCCAGGATGGAGGGCAAACACATTTTTGCCTTGCTTGTCGATCCGCTGAGTAAGGAAACCAAACTCCCTTCTATATTAACGGAAGATCAATACATCGATCTTCGGACCAATCCAGAGGAGGGCTATTCCCGTTTGTGGCATGGCTTACAGGAAAAGGACTTGCTTGGTCTCGATGGTGGATGGGACCCACAGCAAGTACCTTATCTGGGTTTGTCTACCTTTCAGGAAAAACATGCTACAGTCTTTTTTGGACGAGAGGAAGAAACCCATATGGGGATAGAGCTATTGGCAAAAGGCGCACCAAATCTGATTATGGTATTGGGTGCTTCAGGTAGTGGAAAATCTTCTCTGGTGCGGGCAGGGATATTGCCTCGTCTTCGCCGACAAAAAAAGGAATGGTTGATAGTAGGCCCTTTTCGGCCAGGAACCGACCCTTTCAGTGCACTCGCTAAAGCCTTAATGGATGCTTTTAAAAGATATGCAAAATCGCATGTGGGTAAGGTTGGAAATCAGCAAGCCATTTACGATCGACTCAAGCAGGTCGTTCTTGCAGAGGTCATGGATACTGCTACTGCGGCGGAGCAAGAAGAAGCACTCGAGCAAACTACAGTAGATGAACGGCTACAACATCTATTACAGCAGATGACCAAGATCCAGGAAGTTCCCCCTGAAAATGCCAGCCCCCGTTTGAAAACTTTTTTGGATTGGAGCCTCAATGATTTGAAACGCATCTGTGGAGAAATCCCTCAAGAAAAAACGATTCGAAAAGGAAAAAGCACGGTGACGCCGCTGATGGAAATTGCAGCGGATCTGCGCCGCTTTTCAGAACACGGTCAAAATGCCCATGTCTTATTGATCATTGACCAGTTTGAGGAATTGCTGGGGCGGTCAAAAGAAGGCGATCCAATCGGCAATCACTTTTTGACACTCTTGCGAAAAACCATGGAAGTCCCTGGTAGCCCAATCATGGCCTTGGGGACGATGCGCTCAGATTTTTTGAGTGCCTTTCAGCGACATCGAGCCTTGCGCGGTATCGACTATGAAAGCCTTTCGCTAGGACCAGTCAAGCCAGAGGGCCTCCGCCAAATTATTGAAAAACCAGCCAAACTAGCGGCTATCGAATTGGAAGAGGGCCTCTCTGATCGACTTATTCAAGACACAGAATCCTCAGATGCGCTTCCCCTATTGTCCTTTACCCTATGGAAGCTATGGCATCGCTACGCGCAAGATAAAGAGCTTCAAATTGCAGAATATGAAAGGCTGGGGGGCCTGCATGGCGCTATTTCACTAGAAGCAGATAGTGTATTGGATCAAGCTCAACGAAAAGGCAGAAAAGAGGCTTTAAAAAAGGCTTTTTTGCAAATGGCCAGACTGACGGATGAGGGCAATTATGCGCGGCAGCCAGTAAGTTGGGAACAAGCAGATGTGGCGGAGGTCGCTGATCTTCTGAAAAGTTTTGTCGAGCAGCGTTTGCTGGTGGATCGGATGGATGGGGAGCAGCGGATTATAGAGGTAGCTCATGAGGCTTTGTTTCATTCCTGGAAACCACTGAAAAACTGGCTTGACAACCATCGCGCGGAATTGATGTTGCGGCAGCAACTCAAAAGAGATGCAGAGGCTTGGGGGAAGCAAGGCGAAGCGGTAGACAATTTGTGGAGAGGTGGGCGCTTGCAGCAAGCCCGCGAGTTGATTGCCACAGGATATGAGCCTTCAGAAGAAGAGGAGCACTTTATTCGGGCGGGTTGGAATCGGCAGGAGTTTAGAAAGCGTGTTAACATAGGGATCATTGTAGTCGTTATTGCCTTTTTATTATTATTGACCTTTTGGGCTTTGAGAGAACGCAGTAATGCCATAACAGCCTATTCGGAAAGAGATGCAGAAAAGCGGTTGAGCAGACAATTGAAACAGAAAATAGAGGAATTAGAAATGGCCGATGCCAATATCGCTGTCTTGAAACAGGAGAAAGCAAAGGTAGAGGAAGAACTGGTCAAGCAGGATACCACGGTGAGAAAAGATAATAGAGCAGTCTTTCTATCCAATATGGCCGAAAAAATCGAAGCGCAAAAGCTCTACTATAATAATGAGAACCTACAGGATGCTTCGGGCATCCTTCATCGTGTCTTTAAAGCTATCAAACTGCAGTATCCTGATGCGAGTTTCCCTTCTGTGGGCAGCTATCGCAGAATCACAGATATTGCTCAGTGGTATAAAGAGCAAGGGCGCTTGGTCGTGGTAGAAGATGCCTTAGCCCGTCGTGATTTGATCGTTCCAGGGGCTATTCTATTTTTTGGTGCTGCGGGTAAAACCTACAAGGATATAACAATAGATCAGTTGTTGACGCCAAGGTATATTCAACATGCGGGAATTGTTACAGAAGTAACAAAAGATGCGGAGGGCAAATTGCTTAGTTATGTGCTATTTCACGCGCGAAGTCGAGGAAAATTTGCTCAGCGCACTTATTTCCACTCTGTTGAACCCCCAACCTCCCGTAAGGGCTATTATCCGCCTTTGGGCAATTGGCAGCAGCAATGGATTGCGATAGCTAATCCTTTTTAATCTGAAGCATTCCTTGGGGCAAACCCCAAGGTAAAATCAAATAAGCCATACGATGTATCTAACAAAATCTTTCTTGCTCAGCCTATTGTTTATCGCTTCGCTCTTCCTCGCTTGTCAAAATACCAATAAACCACCAGCTGACATCAAGCAAAAAACCACCAATACCATGGAAGAATCCACGACTAAAGCAAAAGTCCTCCGTCACGTCGTCTTATTCAAATTCAAAGCCGAATCCAGCGAAGCAGAGGTCAATCAGCTCAACGATGCCTTTAATGCCCTTCCCCAAGCCATCCCCGTCATCAAGGATTTCGAATGGGGCATCAACGACAGCCCGGAAAATTTCCACCAGGGCTTTACCCATTGCTATCTGCTCACTTTTGATTCTGAAGAAGCCAGAGATTCCATCTATACCCCACATCCCGCCCACCAAGCCTTTGTCGCTAGTCTACAGCCTCATCTGGAAAAGGTCTTTGTAGTGGATTATTGGACCAATCCATAAACGCTGATCGCTATTTTGAACAACAGCCGCCATCACCAAATGTCAGTAGTCAAACAGGCTGTTACAAATAGTCATTAATACGACAGATTTAGAAAGTTGTACCACTCAACTAAGTTCATCATTTTGGGTTTATAAAATTGTCACACGACAGATGCGTGGGCAAAGCCTGAAATAAGTATCTCGTAACAATATTTTCTAGGACTTTATAATGAGCTATGGTTAACTCCATCGGCCTGGCCTTGCAGTATATACGCCTAAGGGTTATACGCCAGAAGACTCAGTCTGATGGCAGGTGGTCCTAGGTTAAATATTTCTTGTTACAGCTCATTAACGACTTTTTACATTTCTCGATTATTTCTTATTAGTAAAATATTTATTTGTTTAAATGAGGAATCTACTTTGTGTTGCCTTTACGATAGGGCTCTGCCTTGGCTCTTGTACTTCTGATGTGGAGCAGTCTACTTCGAAAATGGCCCAGCAGGATAC
>JBCBDH010000339.1:0-6956 GCA_038529855.1 Bacteroidota bacterium
TACGACTTTGGTTTTTGAATTCCAGAGCCAAGCGGGCTGTGATAGTTTGATTACCGTCAATATTATGATCAATACGGTTTCTGTTCCAACGATTGAAGCGGTGGATGCTTATCAGCTATTTCCCAATCCAACGGATGGTTCCGTACAGGTTTCGCTTCAATTGAATAAAGCCATTCGCTACCATTTGATGCTTTATGATATTACGGGTAAAAATTGCCTGCCTAATGTTGAGGAGCAAAAATTGGAGGCTGGTACACACCAACTTTGGATTGATCTAGAAAAACTACCAGCGGGTACTTACACCTTATTATTCAGAAGCGATGAAGGACAGATGAGCCAGCGTTTGGTCAAAATCAGATAGAACTGTATTTTTATCTGACGGGAAAGAAGGGGAGCTTATTCCTTTCTTTCCCGCCTATACCTCTTTATTTAAAGCAACTTAATCACTTATATGAAAACTAATTATGTACTCTTACTGCTGTTTTACAGCTCCTTTATTTATGCGCAATTGCCTCCCTCGCCCTGTGTTCCAGGCGAGCCTATTTGCGACCAATTGACAAGTACTTGTTTTCCCCTCGCTTATCAATTAACGGATCAGATCATGGCCAGTCAGCCTTTTCCTGGCTGCCCCAATAATACAATAGACAATCCCAATTGGTATGCCTTTGAGGCTTTATCAGCAGGTACTTATGCCCTTTATATTGATGCTTATAATTGCCAGGGAGTAGGCAATGGAGGAGCTTTTGGATACCAGGTAGCCTTGTATGATGACTGTGATTTTAATACCATTCCTCTGGATGCCGTATGCAATTGCATTTTTGGGCCTTCCACACTTTCCGCAAACATTAGCGTTCCAGGCACCTACTTTCTCATGATAGATGGCTGTGCAGGAGATATCTGTGAATACAATATTGATATTTTGGCAGGAGATGTGGGTATGCCCTCCAATACCCCCACTTTTGCACCAGAGATTATGGTTTCTGACACCAATGTTTGCGTAGGGGATTTTTTTAATCTTTCTATTGATCCCATTCCCAATTATGCCTTTTCCTGGGACCTTCCTCCTGGTGTGTTTTTGAATAGCGACCCCAGTTCTTGCGAATCCTCTATTTGGCTGGTAGCACTGGATTCAGGAGAATATCGCATCCAGGCTAATTACCTCAACACCTGTAATGATAGCCTAAATCAGCAAGCAGAAATCATCATTGAAGCCTTTTTTGGGTCTTCTTATTCAATAGCTGATACGATTTGTATGGGTGATCAAGCCACTTTTCAGGGACAAGTATTTGAAGCCTCCATAGATACGCAGTTTATCATAGCGCCTACTGGCCCAGATGGATGTGATACCGTTGTGGATTATTCGCTATATGTATTTGGTCCTATGCTTGACTTACAATTTGAATTGGAGCAATGTAGTGGCAATATCAGTGATGTCGTCTTGTCTACACCCTTTCAAGCCAATACCACTTATCAGTGGACGACCAATACTGGAAGCATTATTGGACCAACTGATGGGACAGCAATCAGGGTAGATCAAGCCGCCACGTATTATTTGACAGCTACCGCTGTTTCAGGGACTTTAACTTGTACAATTACAGATAGTATAAATGTTTCCTTTTCCTCTTTTGAGGTTCCTGTTCTTGATTTTGTTGTGACTGATGTCTCTTGTTTTGGAGGGGCAAACGGTGATATTGATTTAACGATTGCTAGTGGCCCAGCTCCTTATACGATTATATGGAATAATGGTGTTTTTGGACAAGAAGATATCTTTGGCCTGGCAGCCAATGAGTATACCGTCACCGTAACGGCAGCCAATGGATGTTCTGTTGTAGGAAGTTCAACTGTACAACAACCCACTCCTCTGGCCTTTGGCTTGATCGATAATACGGCTTCCTGTACGGGTGATGGCACTTTAAGTGTTTTTGTGGAAGGAGGCACTCAGCCCTACAATTATCTATGGTCTAATGGCCAGACAGGCAACAGTATAAATAATTTGGAAGTGGGCGACTATTCCGTATCTGTCATCGATGCCAATACTTGTGCTATTGATACTGTACTTAGGGTATCTTCCTTCATTGGAATGAGCGTTTCAGGAACCAATGCAATTTGTGATAGTACAAGTGGTACGGCCACCGTCACACTCAGCGGCACGGCCATGAATGTATCTCTGCTTTGGAGCAATGGGGGAACGGGTTTGGTACAGACTGATCTGGCCCCAGGTGGCTATTCCGTTACAGCGACTGATACACAAACGGGCTGTCGTCGTCATGAAAATGTATTTATTGAGCTTGATCCCACTTGTACGGCGATCATTTCTGGCTTTGTCTATAATTTGCCAGATAGCACCCTACCTTGTCAAGCGGCTAATGCGGATATGGGTTTAGGTGGGATTTTAGTGGAGTTGGATAATGGCGAGGTGACCTTTACAGATAATAATGGTTATTATGAGTTTGAGGTAGACCCTGGAAGCTATGAAGTACAGCTTGGTGGTTTTTCTCCCTTTGAATTTCAAGCAGTTTGTGTAGACCCCATTGCAGTCAATGCTCCTGACTTTGCAGGGGTATATGGTCAAAATAACTTCTTCCTTAACCTCTTACCCAGCTACGATCTGGCCATCAAAGCCAATAAGCTCAATATTCGCCCAGGCTTTGAACATCGCATTTATATCTGCGTGATGAACTATGGCAGCGAAACGGTCGATGGGCTATTGACCCTAGAGTACGACTCTTTGGACCAATTCATCAGTTCGCTACAAACGCCCAGTTTAGTAGATACCGTAAATCGAGTGATCCAATGGGAAGTAGAGGATGTCGTGCCAGGACCAGTTCAGGTCATCAGTACGGTATTTTATACTTCCCCTGATGTACCCCTGGGAACTACCCTCAACTACACCATCAATATCGAACCCACCCAAGAGGATACGGATTTAAGCAATAACCAAATCTTCTGCACAGAAACCGTCGTTGGCTCCTACGACCCCAATGACAAACAGGTAAACCCCAAAGGCATTGGACCAGAGGGATTGATCACCAAGGAAGATACGATGCTGTCCTATTTGGTGCGCTTTCAAAATACAGGTACAGATACAGCCTTTACTGTAATCATACGCGATACTTTAGACAGCGATCTGGAAGTCCGCAATGTACTGGCTGGACCCGCTAGTCACGATTACGAACTCAAAGTTGATCAAGGACATATCCTCGAATTCCAATTTGATAATATCTTATTGCCAGACAGCAATGTCAATGAGCCAGCGAGTAATGGCTTTGTCTTTTTTGATGTTTTGATTTCTGATTTGACGATAGGCACTCAGGTGGACAATTCTGCGGCGATTTACTTTGATTTTAATGCACCCGTGATTACCAATACCGTGACCAATAGCATTTATCGACCCGCTATTGAAACGATATTAGAGGTCTCGCTATGTGCTGGAGAGGCTTATGAAGGAATTATTTATACGGAAGATGCTACCCTGTTGGACACCATTCCATTAAGCTATAGCGATAGTGTGATCATTACCAATATTGATGTATGGCCACAGGAAGAAGCCACTCAGCTAATGGGCTTGATATGCGATGAGGAACCCTTCCTCTACAATGGGATTAGCTACGATCAGGCAGGAATCTACTTAGATACCTTGGCCAATCAACTAGGTTGTGACAGCTTGATCGAATTGACCATTACGGCTGATGAAACAGTCTACACGGATTTGGAAATTAGCCTGGCGCCTGGGGAATTATACGATGGTCAAGCTTATGAGACAGATACCTTAATTGAGCTTACCTACCTGGCACAAAGCGGTTGTGATAGCATCGTTCGAGTTCAGATAGAGGTATCAACAACAGCTGTCTTTGAACCTAGCCAAATCCTCCAATCTGCGAATTTATATCCCAATCCTACAAGTGGCGCAATGGTCTTACACTGTCAAGTAGCCCAAGCGCTAGAGGCACAATTCCAGGTTTACGACATCACTGGACAAGCCCATTGGAGCGTTCCACAGCGACAAAATCTGACAATTGGCAAACAGGAGATTCCATTTGATCTCCACCATTTGCCAGCAGGTACCTATACGCTGGTCATTCAAACCCCAAATACCAGGTTGATTCGAAAATTTGTCAAATTGGATTAAAACAAGCTGCTCTAGTAGCGCTGATTGTAATACTCCAGAGGGGTACTGCCCCAGAGAAATTCATCAAACTAGGTCATCCGCTTTACAAGGAATAAAGTGGATGATCTAATAAATAAAGTATAGCCATGAAAGCCATTGCCCTCCCTATTTCTGTCGTTTACTTTTTATTGATTAGCTCCTTAGTCATAGGTCAAAATAAGCTGGTGGAAACCCTTGATGGGCGCTCTGCCACCATCCAAGAGTCATCCAGCCAGCAGACTTCACAAGTAGTCTCTAGTTGTGCTGCTGCTGCTTCAGTTTGTACTAATGCGACGCCCATTTATTGTACGACGGTTAGTGGGACCTTGCCGCCTTCTAGTGGGAGTACTTTCTTCCCTGGTTGTCCTACCAGTGCTATTGATAATCCAGTGTGGTACCTGATTAATGTGGAATCGACCGCGATGTATACGATAGTCATCAATCCAAGCAATTGCGAGGGAGGAGCTGGTGGTCCTTTAGGCATACAAGGAGGTTTGTATGCGGACTGTGGTACAAATGCTCCAACTTTAGGACTGCAATGTTTCTGTTCGCCAGGCCCCATCACTTTCTCCGCCAATTTGAGTCCAGGCGTTTACTATCTATTGGTTGATGGCTGTGAGGGGAATATCTGTGATTTTATTATTGATATTTCTCCTGATCCTTTATTGATTCCCTTGGAGTTGCCCAGTACGCCAATAGCGAGTGAAACGAGCGTATGCCCTGGCGAGTTGGTATTTTTATCTACGGACATTGTACTTGGAGCAGAGGAATATATTTGGTACCTCCCCAATGATGTGGTCATCCTGGATTCCCCACCTTATTGCAATACAATAGAGGTCATCTGGGGGAATACTTCAGGTACTGTTGCTGTACAAGCGGTGAATAGCTGTGATGCCTCTCCCATTTCTCTTCCTGTTTCGCTTAATGTAGAAGTGCTAGAGTCGACCATTTTTGGTGAGTATTGTTTTCCAGATGAACTGGGCTGGTTTAATCCTGCAGATGGGATTACTTATCCAGCTGGCCTATTTACCCTTCTTTTCATCACCCCAGCGGGTTGTGACAGCGTAGTCAATCTGATTGTAGAGCTAAAAGAAGCCAGTGTCGCTTTTGACTCTAGGACGATTTGCGAAGGCGACAGCCTGACTTACCCCTGGGGAGGAACCTACTTCGCCACTTTTGATACCACCATTATTCTCGATAATGCCAATGCAGTGGGTTGCGACAGTACGATTAATTACACCTTGTTGGTAATTGATCCTGACCTCAGTATTAGTTATATAGGAGATAGTTTGACTTGCGATACCTTTAGTGGTGGGGTGCTGGCAGTAGATTATAGTGGGATGGCCAATTATAATTGGGAAACGGCAGATGGCCAGATCAATTCCAACCCTAACTCCTCCAGTATTGAAATTGACGAAAGGGGGACTTATCAGGTAGAGGTAGAGCTATTGGATTTTGATGGGACGGTGCTTTGTGTGCGTTCTAGCGAATTTACCATTCCTAGCGTTTTTCCAGGTATTGAGGTGATCAATAGCCAAGCGGCTTGTAATGGAAATGATGGGGTGGCTTATGTGGAGATTAGCCCGCCTTCAAATTCAGATTTTACCTTTTTATGGTCTGATCCATTGAGTCAAACCACAGATACGGCCACCAATTTAGCGCCAGGGACTTATGAGGTCACGATCAGCGATGAGGAGGCTTGTGAGCAAGTGGAGACCATTGTCGTAGAAGGGCCCATTGACTTCATAGTGGCTACGACTCTGGCAGACTGTGCCAATCAAAATGGCATCGCAGAAATTCTAATCAGTAATGCCACTGGAAGCTATCTCTTTGAATGGAGCAATGGCTTGGAAGGACCAGTACAAACGGGGCTTGAAGTTGGCGTTTATTTAGTGAGTATTACGGATCAAACAACGGGCTGTAATACCATTGCAGGAGTCAAAATTGAGGGGGACCCCAATTGTCAGGTCTTAATTGGAGGCTATGTATATGATGATCGAGAGGAGCCAGATTGCGTGCAAGATGCCCATACACTTCCCATCGCCAATCTGAGTGTAAAAGCAGAAAATGGTTCAGAGGTTTATACTGCCTTTACGGATGCTACGGGCTACTACGAATTTGATATTCCCACAGGTATTTATACCATCAAAGTGGCCAATCCGCGAGGGGACTATGTACGCTTATGTACAGATGCCTGTGCGGTAGATGCTTCCATTCCTGCCCAGACTTATGCGGCTTGCGATTTTTATTATCAATTTATCGAAAAACCAGATTTATCTCTGGTCGTCTTTAAAGAACCCATTTTTGTAGGACAAAGCTTTAACTACGAGCTGTCTGCAGCCAATATTGGTAATATTCCCTTTGATGCGCAGTTGACCGTTTTTTATGATCCTGATCTGGCATTTCTAAGTGCCAACCTGGAACCCAATGATCAAGATGGCAATGCCTTGATATGGGACCTACCCAATTTTTCTCCTGGTGATGAGCAATCCATCACGCTTACCTTCCAATTGGGCTTTGGGCCTTTGGAGGATGATCAAATTGACTTTTTCTTTTCTCTGACGCCAATGGACGAAGACCTTAGCCCAGAGAACAATGAATTTAGCTGTACTGCCACTATCCAAGATCAACCACTGTTGCCCTTTCCCCCTAGCGCTAGTCAAGAGCAAACCGTGCTTTCTACTTTAGCGCCTACCCATTTGTATCCCAATCCATCAAACGGACGGCTTGTTTTGGAGTGGCAGCGTCCGCTTAAACCCCTTGAAGTACGACTCTTAGATGGGCAGGGTAGGATAGTGGAGGAGCTTCG
>JBCBDH010000340.1:0-6955 GCA_038529855.1 Bacteroidota bacterium
CTATTTTTTTCTGGAGGAGGCAGTAAACAGCGGCACCCATGCCTGTGATTATTTGCTGACTACGGATATGGAAATGGAACCTGTACCTGGTTACGAATTTGCCAATTGGGAATTGGGCTATGGCGATTTTCACCTGGTGCCAGATATGACTACCTTGCGACAGGTCACTTGGTTGGATCAGACCGCGATGGTGTTGTGTGATGTGAGCGATGAGGGAAGTCATGAGCTGATTGCTGAAGCGCCAAGGTCTGTCCTTCGTCGACAGTTGGAGGGGGCAGCGGATTTAGGTTTTGATTGTTTTGCTGCCTCAGAGTTGGAGTATTATCTATTTGAAGATTCTTATAAAAAAGCTTTTCAACAGCAATACCAGGATTTAAAACCCGTGGGTTGGTATCTGGAGGATTACCATATTTTGCAAGGTTCACGGACAGAGCATTTTACGGCAGCGGCACGGCGCCATCTCCGTAATTCTGGGGTGCCTGTCGAAAATTCTAAGGGAGAGTGGGGTTTGGGACAACACGAACTCAATGTTCGTTATGCGCAAGCCTTGGAAATGGCGGATCGCCATGTGGTATATAAGCAATGTCTTAAAGAATTGGCCGATCAAAAGGAGCTTTCCATCACCTTTATGGCTAAATACCATCAAGATCAAGCGGGGTCGAGCTGTCATATACACATGAGTTTGTGGAAGGGAGAAGATAATGCCTTTGCTGGAACACAGGAAATTGGGCCCGTGATGGGAAGTGATGTATTCCGCTGGTTTTTGGGCGGTTGGATCAAATACGTCCCTGATCTAATGCCCTTTTATGCGCCTACGGTCAATTCCTACAAGCGCTATGTTGATGGTTCTTGGGCACCAACTAGATTGGCTTGGAGCTATGATAATCGAACGGCTGGTTTTAGGGTTGTGGGAAAGGGAAAGAGCTTGCGCATTGAGTGTCGAATCCCAGGAGCGGATTGCAATCCATATTTGGCTTATGCCGCTTCGCTGGCTTCTGGCCTGGCAGGTATCCGCGAGCAAATCGAACCACCTGCGATTTTTGAAGGGGATATTTATGCGGCCAAGCACTTGCCTAGGGTTCCTTACACTTTGCGCGAAGCGATCGAGCAGATGGCTAAAAGCGATTTTGCCAAGGTGGCCTTTGGCGAAAAGGTGATTGAACACTATCTCCATTTTTTCCGTAAAGAACAGGAAGCTTATGATCAGACGGTGACAGATTGGGAGCGAAAACGCTATTTTGAACGAGGATAAAAAATAACCATAAAGATGCGATTACATCAAAAAGTTGCCCTCATTACTGGTGGAAGTAGTGGGATTGGTAAAGAAACAGCCCTTTTATTTGCAAAAGAAGGAGCCCGTGTTGTGGTGGTCGATATTAATGACGATGCTGGACAAGCGGTTTGTGCAGAAATACAGGCTGCAGGTGGCCAGGCTGCCTATTGTCATGCTGATGTCGCCAAGGCCAGCGACTGTGAAGCCATGATCGCCTTTGCCGAAAAGCAATATGGCCAACTGCACATCTTATTCAATAATGCAGGTATCATGCACAGCAATGATGGCGATGCTACGGGCACGGAAGAGGATATCTTTGACCTAACCCTGGCCATCAATGTCAAGGGCGTGTTTTTTGGGTGTAAATACGGTATTCCTGCGCTTCGTCGAGCAGGTGGTGGCTCCATTATCAATACGGCTTCTTTTGTCGCCCATCTTGGAGCGGCGACTCCCCAGATTGCCTACACAGCAAGCAAAGGAGCGGTTTTGGCCATGAGTAGAGAACTGGCAGTTATTCACGCAAGAGAAAATATCCGTGTCAATGCCTTAAGCCCAGGGCCTCTTCGCACAGAATTGTTGATGAAGTTTTTAGATACGGAGGCTAAAAGACAACGCCGTTTGGTCCATATCCCCATGGGGCGTTTTGGTGAAGCCAAAGAAATGGCCCAAGCGGCCCTCTTCCTGGCTTCTGATGAATCTTCCTATACAACTGGGACAGAGTTTTTGGTAGATGGTGGCATCACTGCCGCTTATGTCACTCCAGAATAAGAATAAGTACAAATGAGCAATACCTTTCAATGCATCAGTCCAGTAGATGGTCAGGTTTATATCGAACGTCCCTGGGCGACAGATAAAGCCATCCATAGGGCCATTGAGCAAGCCGCAAAAGCCCAAAAGGCTTGGCGCTTAATCGATCTGGATACGCGAATAGCCATTTGTAATAAAGCCCTGGATTATTTTCTCCAACACACAGAGGCCATCGCCAAGGAGCTAAGCTGGCAGATGGGTCGCCCAATTCGCTATACCCCTTTTGAAATCACCAAGGGATTTGAAGAACGCGCCCGCTACATGACCTCGCTCGCTCCCCAGCAATTGAGCGATCGACCAGTGGAGGAGCAGGTGGGTTTTCAGCGCTTTATTCGTCGAGAACCCCTTGGGACGGTACTGGTTTTGGCCCCTTGGAATTATCCCTACCTGACTTCAGTCAATGTTATTTGGCCTGCGCTATTAGCGGGCAACGCGGTGATATTAAAACATGCCCTACAGACGCCCTTATGCGCTGAGCGCTATGCTGCTGCTTTTGAGGCAGCTGGCCTACCCCCTGGCCTTTTTCAGTACCTTCATGCCAGCCATGAGCAAGTGGCAAAGATGATTGGGGCGGAGGGGATTGATTATGTGGCCTTTACGGGGTCAGTAAGTGGAGGAAAGGCGATTCAAAAGGCTGTTGGGGAGCGATTTATTGCGACAGGCTTGGAGCTGGGAGGGAAGGACCCCGCTTATGTTCGGGCAGATGCCAATTTGGATCAAGCGGTTGAGAATTTGGTGGATGGTGCCTTTTTTAATTCTGGGCAATCTTGTTGTGGGATTGAGCGAATCTATGTGGGAGCGTCCTTGTATCCCGCCTTTGTTGAGGCTTTTGTCGATCTGACTAAGAGCTATCAGTTGGGTAATCCATTGGATGAGGCGATGACCTTGGGGCCTATGGTTCGTAGTTCGTCCGCTGTCTTTGTGGAAAATCAAATTCAGGAGGCCCGCTCGAAAGGGGCCAGGGCTTTAATTGATCCTTTGGGCTTTCCAGCGCATCGAGAAGGGAGTCCCTATAAAGCGCCTCAGGTGATGGTAGATGTTAATCATCAAATGTCCTTGATGCAGGAAGAGAGTTTTGGGCCTGTGGTGGGTATTATGTCCGTTAAAAATGATGAGGAGGCCATCCGTTGGATGAATGATAGTCGCTATGGATTGACGGCTTCAGTTTGGTCTAAGGATTTGGAGCGGGCTATTGAGATTGGGCAGCAATTGGAAACGGGGACCTTTTTTATGAATCGTTGTGATTACCTCGATCCAGCTTTGGCCTGGACGGGCGTAAAGGATTCTGGGAGGGGATGTACATTATCAGCGATGGGTTTTGATGCTTTGACCCGTCCAAAATCTTTTCATTTGAAAATGGGATAAGGATGCGTGTTGGTTTATTGCTTTGCGATCATGTGGACGAACCCTGGCAGGAGGCTTATGGCGATTATCCTGCTATGTTTCGAGCTTTGCTTCCCAAAGTGGAATGGGAAGTATTTGCGCTTTGTGATGGACATTTTCCGCCTTCTGCCAACCATTGTGACCTATGGCTGGCAACGGGTTCTCGTAGGTCCGTTTATGAGGAGGAGGATTGGATTGTAAGACTCAAAGCCTTAGTTCAGGATATCTATGGGGCAGGTAAGAAATACATTGGGGTTTGTTTTGGTCACCAAATGCTGGCAGCGGCCATGGGAGGGGAGGTTAGGAAAGCAGCGCAAGGATGGGTGATTGGTATTCACACTTTTGAGCTATTGCAAGAGGAAATTTGGATGCAGCCTTTCCAGCAAGAGCTTAAGGTATTGATGATGTGCCAGGATCAAGTGTGGCGACTGCCACCAGGAGCCCAGTTACTTGGACGTTCGCCCCAATGCCCGATCGGATTTTTTCAAATGGATCATCAAATGTTGGGTATTCAAGGACATCCTGAGTTCTCTAGGGCCTATAATCGCCACCTGATGAATAGTCGAATGGATCGCATGGGCGCTGAGCTGGTGGAGAAGGGCCTACAAAGTCTGGAAGAGGATTTGGACCACGCGCTTATCGCTCAATGGATATTGGCTTTTATGAAAAGACCAAATTAAGAAGACCACTTTTTTTGTCTCAACAATCGAATACCGCGCTCCATGAAGACAATCAACAAACCAGCCAGTACCGCCAATCCCAACGGCGCTATTCCCAAAGGATCAGCCAGAAAATAAGCCCCAGCCCAGGCATAGATAAAAGCAGCAGGTAATACACCAATCAAACTGTAGATACCCATCTTTGAAGTAGAAAGATTACAAATCCCTGCCGCTACGGCTACCGTCTCTGCCAGTATTGGAATGGGGCGAGAGATAATTACAGCTAGATTACCCCACTGATGGAAAAAGCGCTCCCCTCGATTCAACTCCTGCTCTGATACATACTGCTGTGCTTTAGCCTTTCCCTGAAGTCCAAGCCAATAACCCACCAGGGCAGCACCTGTGCCACCAATCACTGAAAAAGCCATTCCCGCGGGCCAGCCAAAGAGCGCACCATTGGCAATCATAATCAAGCTGGAGGGGACAGGGAGTAGCACATCCGCAATGAGTAGGCTGATACCCAGTATAGCTGCCGCAATAAAAGTCGACTGCTGCATTTGCTCATCTACCCACTGGTCCATATTCAGCCCCATGAGTTGAGTGATGCCAAAAACAAAAAGAAAAAATAGGAAGACAGAGACGAAAAGGAGGACTAGACGATTCAAGGTTCGTGTTTTTTGGGTCAAGGATAATAGGGAAGGTAGGAAAAATACGCTATAAATAAAACATCCAGTAGATATCATTTGTACCTACTGGATGTTTGTCTTATGTACTTACGGTATTAGGCGGTTGTCGCCAATTTAACCGCTGGTCCTGCCTTGGTAATCTCTTGAGAAGCTTTGCTGGCGTAAGATTCAAAATTTTGGATAAAACGCTTGGCCAAGCTAATGGCTTGTACATCGTATTCCTCCTCATTTCGCCAGGTATCTCTTGGATTGAGAATCGCATTGGGTACGTCTGGACAAGTCTTTGGAATACTCAACTTGAAAATGGGGTGCTCATGGTACTCTACCTTGTTCAAAGCACCCGTCAAAGCGGCCTTGATCATAGCACGAGTATAAGACAACTCGATTCGAGAACCTACTCCATAGCCACCACCAGTCCAACCCGTATTGACCAACCAAACATTGATCGTTCCATCTCCACTACGGCTTCCCTTTTTGATTTTATCACCCAACAAATCCGCATACTGCGTTGGATTTAAAGGCAGGAAGGGTGCACCAAAACAGGCAGAGAAAGTCGCCTCTGGCTCCACAATCCCTTCCTCTGTTCCCGCAATCTTGGCCGTATAACCACTGATAAAGTGATACATCGCCTGCTCAGGCGTTAGGCGAGAAATAGGAGGCAGGATTCCAAAGGCATCACAGGTAAGGAAAAAGATATTTTCTGGTAAATCCCCACGTGATTTATACATGATGTTGTCGATGTGGTAGATTGGATAGCTCACCCGTGTATTTTGTGTAATGGCTACATCTGCATAGTCTACCGTAACCCCGTCTTCCTGAAAGCCCACATTTTCCAATAAGGCACCAAACTTAATGGCATTGAAGATTTGTGGCTCTTTAGTAGGAGAAAGGTCGATGGTTTTAGCATAACAACCGCCTTCAAAATTAAAGACGCTTTCCTTAGACCAACCGTGTTCATCATCACCAATGAGGCGACGCTCTGGGTCATTGGACAAAGTCGTCTTCCCCGTCCCAGAAAGGCCAAAGAATAGGGCAGTGTCACCAACTGCTCCTACATTGGCAGAACAGTGCATGGACAATACATTGAATTCCTTGGGTAGGATATAGTTCATGACTGAAAAGATGCCCTTTTTGATTTCACCAGTATAAGCGGTTCCACCAATGATGATGGTCTTTTCTGTAAAGTTAATGATGGAGAAATTCTCCTGACGAGTTTGATGAAGGGCAGGGTCAGCCTTTACGCCAGGGAAAGCCAATACGCGCCAATCAGGGCTAAAGCCAGTCAGTTCTTTTTCCGTTGGGCGTAGGAACATATTATAGGCAAAGATATTTTGCCAGGGGTATTCAGTATACACGCGCACGTTCAGTCTGTAGTTGGGATTAGCTCCTGCATGGGCATCCCTAACGTAGACATCTTCTAGAGAATTGGCATAGTCAATAATTTTATCGTAAAGCTGGGTGTAAGTCGACTCTTCAATGGGGATATTGATATTGCCCCAATCCACAGTAGTTGCCGTCAGGTCATCTTTCACGATGTAGCGATCCTTTGGGGAGCGGCCAGTAAACTTGCCAGTTTTGACCACTAAGGCACCAGTACTGCTGAGTTGACCTTGGCCGTTGATAATGCTTTTTTCAACAAGAGCAGCGGGCTGTAGATTATGCCGCTGATTGCTTTGAGTCAATTCTTTCATAATGAATGATATTATAATTCAGTCCTTTGGTTAGATTAAAGGTAGTTTGGCTAAATTAAAGCCGTAAAGGTACGAAATATCTGAATTTACATATCCCCCAATTTTCTTAATTTACAGCCCAATTAAAATTTGACCCTTATGTTACAAAGGAACAAATGGTTGTGGTTGGTTTGCTTTGTCTTCATTTTTGGCCTCACTCAGATTCATACCTTCTTTCCTCTGTCGACAAAGACGGGTCTGTGGGGCTTTCCGCTGTGGCTTTGGGGGATGATGGGCGTTCACGTATTGATGCTGCTCGCCCTTGCGCTCTTTATTCGCACCTATTGGAAAAACTAGTATGGTATACCTCATTCTAATCACTTATCTCACCTTTACATTTTGGGGTAGCCTCATTGGGCTTGATCGCAAGGACAACAGCCCAGAGTCCTATTTTTTGGCCAATCGAAATCTATCTAC